>JAUNUF010000024.1 GCA_030538315.1 Propionibacteriaceae bacterium | reverse complement strand
GTCCCCACATAAGGCAGGCGTCTTCGCACAAGGCAGGCGCGCTACTCCCCCGTGCGGCCATCCAGCGCCTGGGCCAGCAGGTCCGCGTGGCCAGCGTGCCGGCCGTACTCCTCCACCAGGTGCACGAGGATGTAGCGCAGCGAGCGGGCCGTTCTCGTTCTCACCGATGGGTTGGCCGCCACGGCGTCCAGGGACTCAGCGGCCGCCACGATCTCGCGCGAGCGCTCCACCGCGTCCCGCCACATCGCCCGCGCTTCATCACCTGAAACGGAACCGATCAGTTCCCAATCCCAGTCGCTGTTCTCCTCCCACGGCGCCTCGGCCCAAGGGTCGGTCGGGCGCTCGCCCAGGAACACATACTTCAGCCAGTAGTCCTCCACGAACGCCAGGTGTGTCAGCATCCCGCCCAACGTCATCGACGACGGGGGCAGCGCGCGGCGAAGCTCGTCGTCGGAGAAGCCCGCCGTCTTGCGCTCGATGGCGCCGCGGAGGAAGTCCAGGAAACCCAGGACGGTGGCGCGTTCGTCGCCCTGCGGAGGCGGCTGACACTCACTCATGCGCAGAGGGTAGTACGTCAGGTGAGCAGGCCCTGCGTCCCTCGCTAACCGGCTAACGGATGGTTCCAGGCACCGTAGTGTTCTCCCATGCCCCTCGCCACCGTCGACGATGTCCGCCGCGCGCGCCGGATCCTCCTCCACGGCGTCACGGGCTCCGGCAAATCGACGGCGGCCCAAGCCCTCGGGGAAGTGCTCGGCCTACCCGTGCACTTATCTGATGAGGAATTCGGCTGGCTGCCCGGCTGGGTGCAGCGACCGCGAGATGACATGCGGCGCCTCGCCGCCGTCGCCGCCGCGAAACCGGAGTGGGTCTTCGACACGGCCTATTCCGCCTTCCGCGACCTCGTGGAGCCCAAGGCCGAGGTCATCATCGGTCTGGATTATCCCCGCTGGCTCAGCCTTGGGCGCCTCATCAGGCGCACCCTCTCACGCGTGATCACGCAGCAGGAGATGTGCAACGGCAACAGGGAAAACTGGCGGGCGATCTTCTCCAAGGAGTCGATCATCCTGTGGCACTTCAAGACCTTCCGCAAGAAGCGCGACGCCATGCGCTCCTGGGCGGCAAGATCCGACGGCGCCCCCGTCCTCCTACTGAAGCACCCACGCGAGTTCAGTGCGCTGATGCAGGAACTTCGGCTCGCTTAGGGCCTTCAGCCAACTCCTTCACCTTTGGAAAACAGCCACATCGTCGCCATATTGCCCGATGTGGCTGTTTTCCAAAGGCGAATCTGAACCAGACGCGAGCGTTCAGTCGTCGCGGCGACCCAGCAGGAAGTACACGGCAGGCAGCAGCCCGAAGGACGACACGACGGAGAGCGCAGGCAGCCACACCTTCTTGGGGCCGTTGAGTTCGTCGTCGGGGCGCTTGGCCGCGTCCATGACCGCCAACACCCGCAGCACCACGTCGAGCGCGCCGAACACGCCCAGCAGCGCCTTCACCCAGCCGGGGAGATCCTGCATCTTCTTCTTCGCACCCATGTCAGCCTCCTGATTCCAGCCTACTCGCAGGGCAGTGCCTCAGAGGGACGATCGGGCAGCCATCTCGTCGACGATCCAGCGCGCAGTTTCACGGGTGCACGCTCCCGGATCGGCGAAGCTGACCCCGAACACGCTGGTGATTTCCGTCAGTTGGGGAACGCCGCGCAGGCTGAGGATCTCGTCTGCCTCCGCGGCGTACTCGTCGCGGGGCGCGCCGTTCGCGATGAGGCCAACCGGGTCTGCCTCGGCCAAGATGTCGATCATTTCCTCGCGCGTGATGGGCATGCCCTCAGCCTAGGGGCCTGACACCGGGCTGGGGCACAATCAAGTCCATGCACAACGACGCGCTACCACCCGGCCGCTATCCCCTCGGCGACATCGTGGCCTCGCTGTTGGCAGACCCCACCGTCGGCGACTCCATCACACTCTACGGACCCGCCGAGCCGGGCCTCCGCGACACGACCTACCTCGTCGATCTCTCCCAGGAGGAGGACGACGACGGGCTCACCCCCGCCGCCCGCGCGCTGGGCTGGGAGCACGCCATTTCGGGCCAACTGCTGACTGACGTGCTGCTGAACCTGTGGGAGCAGGGCGCGCCCACGGATCCGGCCAGCACCGCAGCGGCGGCCACCCACTACCTCCAGCACGACACGTTCCTGAGCTGGGACCAGCCGCCGCGGCTACGAAGCCTTGCCGAGATCGCGGCCGACGCAGAGCGGTTCCGGCCCGCACGGGTGCCCACGGTGTCGCGGGTTCTCAGCCATCGCCTTCACAAGGAGTTGGGCGCCGAGGCGGCAGAAGCACTGCTCGCCCTGCATGGGCGCGCGGTGTCGGAAGACGTCGTGGTCAACGTTGCGGACTGGACGGCATGGAACCAGTACGGCTTCGCTGACGAATTGGGCGCTGACGCCCCGTACCGGATCTTCGCGATGAGCGGCGCCGGCGACGCGTGGGCGGTGAAGACCGACGACGAGGGTCTCACCGTCGTGTTCCTCGACGTGAGCGGGGAGGTGACAGAGCTGGGCGTGGATGTGCCGGCGCTGTTGCGGATCGCCGATGTGTGGCGCGTGCTGGAGTACCGCGAAGACATCCCCGACGAGTGGTTCCACGCCGCAGTCCAACCGCTCGTGCCCGGCCAGGCGGCTGAGTGGCCCTGGCCTTACCTGTGACGGAAGCCAAGTGACTCGTAGAGCCGGAAGGCCGCCGGAGAGGTGCCCTCGCCCACGCGGAGGCTGAGTGTGCCGTCTCCGGCTTGGCTGCAGGCGCTGACGGCGGCACTGACGAGCGCTCGGCCCACGCCGCGGCCCTGGAACTGAGGGTCGGCGAACAGGTCGATGATGAAGGGCCCCTCTAGGTCTTCGTCCCAGATGGAGTGCGTGGTGGTCATGACGGCGCCGGCGGGGTCGCCGTCGATTAGCGCCAGCAAGCTGGCGTCGGGGCGAAGCTCGCCGTACTCGCCCGCGAAACTGGCCCGCATCTCCTCGCGGGCCTCCTCAAGATCGGCGGCGCCAACCTCGGGAGGGTAGGCCGCCAGGTAGAGGTGAGCGAGGGCTTCGGCGTCGGCCTCGGACATGGGGCGAAGGCGGATGCCGGGCGCAGGTTCGGGCGCGGTGGCGGGGAGGGTGAGCGAAAGAAGATCGCTGGGCATGGTGATTGTCCGTTCGTGAGGGGGTGAAGGGATGCTGGCGCGGCCCGGGTGTGGGATGCGCAAGGTCAGGAACGGAACATGGCTGGAACTCTACCGGGTGCTCCGGGCGTTGATCTAGGGTCGCTTGGGTGAGTATTCCCATCCTCGGCGAGGGCGCTGTCGTCAGGCTTCGACACTGGCGCGAGACCGATCTGGAGCCGTATCGCGATTGGCTACGCCCCCAGCGAGACCGAATGGGCCCGGATGGGGATCTCGATCTACGAGCCGGGGCTGCGCGGCGGCGGCCGGGGCACGGAGGCGCTGTGGCTGTGGACCAGCTACCTGTTCGGAGCCAGCAACTGGCGGCGGTTGGACTACTCCACATGGTCTGGAAACACCGCGATGGTGCGGGTGGGTGAGAAGTTGGGCTTCACGGTGGAGGGTCGCTTCCGGGAGGCACGTGTGGTGCGCGAGATCTTCGACTCCGTGGTGTTGGGCGTGCTGCGCAGCGAGTGGGAAGCGTGGAAGGCGTCGTCATGAGTGAAGACAGGGTGGCCCAGGACGGGATGGTCCAAGACTGGATGGCCGAGGAACGGTTGGTCGAGACGACGCGGGGCCAGGCCCGCGTCGAGCTGCGGGTGTCGGAAGCCAGCCGCGCACTCCTCGTCATGGGGCCGGGTGCGAGCGGGCGCCCCGCCAGCGACCTGTTCGCCTTGGCCGATGCGGTTCACGCGGCGGGGTTCAGCGTGGCGCTGGTGACGCCGCCCTATGCGGTGGCGGGGCGGAAGATCCCGCCCCGCGGAACCGCCACGGACGAGGCATTCGTCCAAGTGGTGGCGGCTCTGAGGGAGGAGCTCGGGGATCAGCCCTTGATCACCGGCGGGCGATCCTTCGGCAGCCGGGTCGCCTGCCGCACCTCTGCTGAGATCGGCAGCATCGGCGTGCTGTGCCTCGCGTTCCCGCTGCACCCGCCCGGCAAGCCTGAGCAGTCTCGGTTGGAGGATCTCGAGGCCGCCACGGTGCCGACCTTGGTGGTTCAGGGACGCTCGGATGCGTTCGGTATCCCGCCAGAGGCGGAGCATCGGCAGGTGCTGCTGGTGGACGGCGACCACAGCCTCAGGAAGGATCATGAGCGGATCGGCGCCGCCGTCGTGGACTGGCTTGAGAGCCTCCTCACCGCTGGTGAATCCTCAGAGCACCCACAAGGGGAGGTGCGTTTGGGCAGGCGATCTCGGGTTGGGCGCTGTCGGTCTGGGTATCCGGTGCTCGCGCTGGTCAGGGCAGCAACCGCAGCAACTGGGCGATGATCGGCAGTACTGGCGGGCTCGGCCCTGCGTCGTCGGTTCGGACGGTGTCAAAAGTGACAGTCGAGTTTTCTGGCAACTCCGAGTGTAGGTTTTGGCACCGAGCTCGGTGCCAAACCTTTCAGTTGAACTGTCGGGGCAATCCAAGTGTCACTCTTGGCACCGTCTGCCGTCAGCGACCCGCCGACGGCGAGCCGCGCCCACCTCGCGTTCGTGGCTGCTTCACTCAGCGCAAGCACCGGATACCCAGACTGACAGCGCCCGACCCGTGACCACCCGGGCGCTCACCGTCGAGCACCCATGCTTGAGTGAGTACTGCTCCCAACACAACCCAAATCTAGGGTCTCGTCTGGGGTGGGCAGAGTGAGCTGAATCTAGATTCAGAGGCACTGACCAGCCCACATCTAGATTTGAAGCCCTAGCCAAGGGAGACTGAACCCATGCAAGAACCCAAGCCCAGCGTGCTGTTCATCTGCGTTTCGAACGCGGGCAAGTCCCAGATGGCCGAGGCCCTCATGCGCAAGCGGGTGGGCGACGCGGCCAGCATCCACTCCGCCGGAACCAAGCCGAAGGGCGAGGTCAACCAGGAATCCGCCGAGTCAGTTGAGCGCGCAGGCGCCACCATGGAGGGCGCCCTCTCCCAGCCCATCGACGACCACCTGCTGCGCACCGTCGACCGCGTGATCATCCTCGGCAACGACGCCCAGGTGGAGCCCCTCCACGACATGTTGGCGACCATCGAGCGGTGGGACACCGTCGAGCCCTCCGAGCAGGGAATCGACGGCGACAAGCGCATGGACATGATCCGCGACGACATCGCCCAGCGGGTCGATGAACTCGCGCGGGAGCTGGGCCTGTAGCGGCCGAAGCCAGCCCTGAAACGTCCAAGGCTCAGCCGTGACCAGCCGGAAGCGGAGCCAGTATCAGCCCCGTGCCACCCGAAAGTCGTACCCCAAGACCAGACTTCTGGCCGACGACACCGTTACCACCCGCTCGGTACCGTGGAAGCACGGAGCGAGCGGAGGCTGCAAGATGAAGAAACCAGTGGTGTGGATAGTTGCGGCAGTGGTGCTCCTGGGCATTCCCTCGCTGTTCCTCGGCCTCGGCTGGATCACTTGGCCCCTGATGTGGCTGATCCGGTACCCCATGGCCCTGTTCGCGCTCGTCGCGGCTATCTTCGTGATGGGCAGCTTCCTGGGCCTCAAGGAGCTCAAGAGCGTCCCCAAGGAGGAGCGGGCCACCCAGACTGCGGAGAATCGACGGCTGGGTCGCCGCGGCGGCTGGGGCATCGCCGTCGGTGTTCCCCTGGTTGCGCTGACTTGGCTGCTGGTTTCTTGGGGCCAACAGGTGCAGCTCGCCAGCTCCTACACGCAGGCTGAGCAAATCCCCAGCTATGAGTACCGCGCGCCGTTCGTGGTGGCTGATCAACTCGCCAACCGCGACCTCGACGACGTGATCGGCGACCGCGTGGGCGTCCACGCCGTCCAATCCGCCGAGGCCCCGAACCAGTACACCTCGCTGGTCATCCGCCGCGGCATCTTCGAGGGCTATGAAGCCGTCCAGGTCATCACGCCGCCCCTTGTCGGCGCCAAGAACCAGACCTCCAACGCCTGCCGCTTCGACCCAGATCACAAGCTGCGCCTCGGCGGCTTCTCCCCCACCAACAACCTCGGCTACCCGCTGAGCTTCAAGCGGCCCTTCTCCTTCTGGGATGAGACCGACGCCTACGGCTACTGCTCCGACGACGGGGCCACCGTCGTGGTTCCACTGAAGCGGCTGGGCGGCTTCTGGCCTGTGCTCACCGAGCGCCCCGACGGCGTGGCCGTCTACCGCGGAGGCGACCTCACCGTCTACGGCGCCGACCAGGTGCCGGCCGATCTGGTAGGCCCCAGCTACCCGCGTTCGATCGCCGCGGATCAGCGGGCGGCGAGCATCGCGTCTGGCTCGCTCTGGGATTGGATCTTCAAGCGCGCGGGCTTCGACACCGCCGGCGACAGCAAGCCGGATGAGGACGAGGAGAACCCCGCCCCCAGCACTGAACCCAACGCTGACAACGCCGTCGACTTCTCCCTCATCAACGACGGCGGCGAGGGCGAGTACGTCACCGCACTCACCCCGGTGGGCGCCTCCGAATCCGTGGTGGCACTGGGGCATGTGAGCAACCGCCAGACGGGCCGCGACCTCAACCCCTACGTCATTTCCCGCTACGCCGCGGCGCTGCCCGCGCTCTCCACCAGCGAGAACCGCATCCGCAGCGACTTCAACCACCTGCCCGGCTGGGCCTCCGGCATGCGGGTGATGGAGATCACGCCCGCGGCGGACGGCACCTACGTGGCGAGCATCGGCCAGAACCAGGTGGTCACCTACCGCATGTTGATCGCCACCGACGGCTCGGTCACCGTCCTCGATCAGGCCGGGGGCGCTGCGCCACGGCCGGCTGAGCCGGGGTCGCCTGCGGAGGGGACGGACCCGAAGTCGCTCAGCACCGAGGAACTCCAGCGCCTCATCAAGGAGTACACCGACGAGCTCGCCAGCCGCGCAGAGGGCTAGAAGACCACCCTGGCCCGGCGGAGCACTTCCGCCGCGGCCGGGGCGCCGTCGGTGGTCAAGGCGCACTCATCAGAGCGGCCCGACAGCAGCCTCATGAACGCCACGGCGTCCTCCGTCACGCGGGCCACGGGGGCTCCGTCGCCCAGCCGCCAGGTCCCGCCGCCGACGCCCGTGAGGGTCAGATCGACGGCGGGCCCGCCCCATTCGGCGTCCAGGTCTGCAATCACCTGGCGGACGATTTCGGGCTCCGCCTGGGTGGGTTGATGCATCGCTCCGACGGCTCGGGCAAGGTCGATGCGGTGCATCCACACGTCGCGGGCGCTGATCACGTCGACGAAGTAGCTCCAGGTGGCGCCTGCCTTCAGTCGCCGTCGGACAGCCGCTCCCTGCTGCGGATCTGGTGGGCGCAGAGGTGGTCGATGAAGGTCTCTGGCGCCTTCGCGGACTTGCGTCCGGCGTAACTGAAGTGGCGCAGCATCGCGA
Organism: Propionibacteriaceae bacterium; assembly: GCA_030538315.1. GTDB lineage: Bacteria > Actinomycetota > Actinomycetes > Propionibacteriales > Propionibacteriaceae > Arachnia. Next base: position 23,798 of record JAUNUF010000024.1, on the reverse strand, counting down.
GACGGCTGGCACCGCAGTGGGCGGCACCCGCGAGGTGGGCAAGCAGATCCCGGACGGTCCACCCCACGCAATCGGTGGGTGCGCCCCACTGCTCGGGAGTGAGCGCATCCACCTGCGCGAGGAGGGCAGGGTACTCGGCCTCAAGGTTGGCGCGCGCCGTCGACGGCAGAGTCTGGGCCACCTCGCGGGCGCGCTCACGGCTGATACTTCCCATGGCTCAGAGAATCCTCCTCGGCACATTGAGAAGTCAACGGGTCGCCGTCGCGGATCTCCGGAGCCGCTAGCGTGTCCCCATGAGCCAACCGGGGATCGATGACGTACTGAAGGCCATCCGCGCCTTCATCCGCGAGCGGGATTGGGAGCAGTTCCACAGCCCGGAGAACCTGGCCAAGTCCATCAGCATCGAGGCCGGCGAGCTGCTCGAGCTGTACCAGTGGGGCCAGCCCGAGCGCGCTGAGGACGTCGAGGACGAGTTGGCAGACGTGCTGACGTACTGCTTCCAACTGGCCGACAAGTTGGGCGTCGACCCTGCGGAGATCATGCTGCGCAAGCTGGCGAAATCGGCCGCGAAGTATCCGGTGGAGAAGGCCAGAGGGAGGTCGACGAGGTATGACGAGCTTCCGGATTGAGCGGCTGAAGTTCACCGCAGGGGACATCGGTGCGTGGGGCCGAAACAATCCCCTCCACTCCAACTGGCCGGTGGTCTACACCATCGACAACGACGACGCGATCTACGTGGGCGAGACCGGCAACACGGTCACCCGCATGAACCAGCACCTCAAGGCCGAGGGCAAGGAAGACCTGCAGGCCGTCCAGGTCATCATCGACGAGACATTCAACAAGTCCGCCTGCCTTGATCTCGAATCCTTCCTGATTCGCCTATTTGACGGTGACGGCAAGTACCAGGTGCGCAACCGCAACACGGGCATCACGGATTCCGAGTACTACGAGCGCGAGACGTACCAGAACCGCTTCAAGGAAGTGTTCGACGAGCTTCGAACACAGGGCTACTTCGAGCGCACCATCCCGCAGATCATCAACAGTGACCTGTTCAAACTGTCTCCCTTCAAGGCCCTGACGCAGGATCAGGCGGCCGCCGTCGAGGACATCCTGGAAGGACTCTTCACCGATCTGGCAAGGGGCGATGGCTCCACCATCGTGGTCGAGGGCAACCCGGGCACCGGCAAGACCATCCTGGCGATCTACCTGGCCAAACTGCTGCGCGACATTGAGGAGGCCGTCCCCGACGACGAGCCCGCCGGAGACGACATGTTCGCCGATTTCTTCACCCCGGGGCACCGGGAGTTGCTGCAAGGTTTTCGGATTGGGCTGGTGGTGCCGCAGCAGTCCCTGCGCAACTCCATCAAGAAGGTGTTCAAGCGCACTCCGGGGTTGAACGCCGACATGGTGCTGACGCCATTCGAGGTGGGTGCCAGCGCCGCGGATTTCGACCTGTTGATCGTCGACGAGGCGCACCGCCTCAACCAGCTCTCCGCGCAGGCCGCGGGCGTCCAGACGAAGCTCTTCCGCGAGATCCAGGCCAAGCTGTTCGGCGTCGTGCCGGAGGCATTGCAGAAGACGCAACTGGACTGGATCCGGGCCAAATCCAGACACCAGGTCTTCCTTCTCGACCTTCATCAGCGGGTGCGGCCCTCGGACGCGCCCACCGAGGCTTTGCGGGCGCTGCAGCAGCACGCCGTCGAACGTCAACGCGTCTACCCACTGACCACCCAGATGCGCGTGAAAGCTGGCGCGGACTACGTGGGCTACGTGCGCCAGGTGCTCAGCATGACGCAACTCGACCCGCTGCAGTTCGAGGGCTACGACCTGCGCTTCTTCGATGACTTCGACGAGATGTACGAGCAGATCCAGGAGCGAGAGAGGGAGGAGGGGCTGGCCCGGCTCGTCGCCGGCTACGCCTGGAAGTGGCGCAGCAGCAAGGACCCGTCGCTGGCCGACATCCACCTGGGCTCGCACGAGCTGCAGTGGAACCGCACGGACCGAGACTGGATCAACTCACCCACGTCGCCCGGCGAGGTAGGCTCCATCCACACTGTGCAGGGCTACGACCTCAATTACGCAGGCGTGATCATCGGCGGCGACCTCCGCCTCGATCAGGCATCCGGCAGGCTCCGCTTCGACCGCGCCAACTACTTCGACACCCGTGGCAAGGCCAACAACCACATCCTCGGCAAGAAGTACACCGACGACGACCTGCTGGAGCTGATCCTCAACATCTACGGCGTGCTGCTGACTCGTGGGATGCGGGGAACCTACGTGTACGTCGTCGATGAGCCGCTGCGCAAGTACCTCCGCCCCTTCTTCTCCAACGCTGGTTGAGCCGGGCCCCGCGACGAAGTCGCCGGCCCGTGTCGAAACCCCCCGAACCCTCCCACCCCCTCAATCACCGCCGTATCGTCAACCCCATGAACGACGAGTCCCAGCAACTACACCGCACCGCGATGGAGCTCACCGCGATCTCTGAGAGCGCTTTGGCGTACTGCACGGATCAGTTCGACATCGAGCGGTTCGTGCGGATCGCCGAGATCGGGCAGGAGTTGCTGCAGTTGGTCTCTGCGGAGGAGTTGCCACCGTTTGACCGCGAGGTCGCCTCGACGGCGGGCTACACCACGCCGAAGATCGACGTGCGCGGCGCGGTGTTCGACCCCGAGGGCCGCGTCCTACTGGTGCGCGAGATCCTGGACGACGGACGGTGGACGCTCCCGGGCGGCTGGTGCGACGTGGGCGACACTCCACGCGGCTCCGTCGAACGCGAGGTGCTGGAGGAGGCGGGAGTCGCGGTGCGAGCCGGGCACCTGGCGGCCGTCCTCGACCGCGAGGTCTGGGGCCATCAACCGCCGCTGGATCACCACTGCTACAAGTTCCTCTTCGTCTGCGAGGCACTGGGGCCGGTGGACCTGAGCTACACGAGCAGCGAGACGAGCGAGATCGGGTGGTTCACCGTCGACGACCTGCCGGAGCTCTCCACCTCCCGGATCCTCCCCGCCCAGATCGAAGTGCTGCACCGCCACTGGCTCAACCCCGGCCCCGCCACCCTCGACTGACCTCATCCCGCCCCAGACCCCAAATCTAGATTGAGGCCCGCCTGGCCCGCCGAATCTAGATTCAGCGGTCTTGCCCCACTCCGGCAAGAGGCCCCAAATCTAGATTCAGCACGGTCCGTGACCCCGAATCTAGATTTGGGCTGCTTCACAGCGAGCCCCGCGCATAGTCTCGGAGCATGAAGGGCAGCAGATTCCTGACCACGGCGCCCATCGACGAGCTGTACAATTGGTTCGCCGACGAAACGGCCGCGACCTCACCCACCTGGGAACGGCTCTGCCGCTGGATCGCTGACACGCCTGAGCTTCATCCGCGGCTCGACGCCCTACCGGGCCAGACCCGCCAGCCCAACAGGCTGCTGGCGGCCATCAGATTCCTCGACGGTCCCACCGAGCCCGGCAGCCCCTTTCTGACGTGGCTTGACCAACGTTGGACAGACGTCGAACATGTCATCCTCACGCGGACCACCCAGACCAATGAGCCTGGGCGCTGCGCCGTGATCGCACCTGTGCTGGCATCCCTTCCCCAGCCTGTCGCCCTCCTGGAGCTCGGCTCCTCGGCTGGCCTCTGCCTGCTGCCCGACCACTACGCCTATCGCTACGACGACCAGCCCACCCCAGCGACCGATACCGACGCCGGCTCCGGCCCAAGCATCGCTGCAGACTCCGGGCCAGCTAAGGTCACGCGCCCCACCGCCGCCGCCCTCGGCGCACCCGAGTTCCCCTGCCACGTCACAGGCCTCGCACCCGGTGATCCTGCAGACCTCAGGGTCGCCGCCCGCCTTGGCCTCGACCTCAACCCCCTCGACCCCACTGACCCAGGCACCCGGCGCTGGCTCCGCGCCCTCATCTGGCCGGGCGAGGAGGATCGCGAAGAGCGGCTCGCCCAAGCGCTGGAGCTGGCCTCGGCCTCCCCACCGCCCCTCCGCCAGGCTGACCTCACCGCCGATCCCGCCGCGACCATCACCGCAGCCCTCAGCGACCTCCGCGCCCTCACCCCAGACGCCACCCCCGTCATCACCCACTCCGCCTTCCTCGCCTACCTCTCCCGCGACGACAGGCAGGCGGTGGTGGACGCCACCCAGGCCTCCGGCGCACGCTGGATCTCGTTCGAAGGCCCCGGCGTGGTGCCCGGAATCGATGCCACGCCCCCGGATCCCATCCCAGCAAACGCCACCTTCGCTGTCTCCCTCGACGGCGACCCTCTCGGCTGGGCCCAAGCCCACGGCCGCTCCGTCCATTGGCGCTCTCGCACCGCCTGATCCACGCCACACCCCAGTGCATCCAACTCCGCGACCACACATCAGGAGGAACCGTGATCGACCTCAAGAAGGATCTCAAGCACCTCTACCAGCCCGGTCCGAAGGACTTCGTCGAGGTGGACGTGCCCCCAATGACCTACCTCGCCGTGGACGGCGAGGGCGACCCCAACACCTCCCCCGAGTACGCAACAGCCGTCGAGCTGCTGTTCACCACCGGCTACTCCATTCGCGCAGCCTTCAAGCAGCGCACGGGCGACGCGTTCACCGTCGGGCCATTGGAGGGCCTGTGGTCGAGCCCAGACCCCACCGTCTTCACCGCCCGCACCAAGGACGCCTGGCACTGGACCATGCTCATCCCCTTGCCCGTCGAGGTCACGCCCGAGGACATCGAGCAGGGCCGCCAAGAGGCCGCCGCAAAGAAGAAGGACCTCCCCCACCACCTACTGGAGGTCCGCGAAATCCACGAGGGACGCAGCCTCCAGATCATGCACATCGGCAGCTACGACGACGAAGGCCCCACCCTCGCGCGGCTCCACCACGAACTCATGCCCGCCCTGGGTGTCACGTTCAACGGCCCGCATCACGAGATCTACCTCAGCGACCCCCGAAAAGTGGCACCGGAGAAGCTCAGGACCGTGCTCCGCCAGCCCATCGACTAACTACCCCTGCCTTTTTCGTGGAGATGTCGGCCATACAGCGACATCTCCCCGAAAAAGGCACTCGAAAATCCGAGAGACTGATCCCATGGCATGGAAACGGGCCGCGGCACGCATTGCGGCAGTGATCTTCGCGCTTCCGGAGGCAGCGCATCGCTTCGCGAGCGCCCAGGCGTACGGCAGCCCCGCCGAAGGGCCAGCCGCCACCGAGGCGATCATCGTGCTGGGCTGCCCCACCCACCCAGACGGCTCACTCCACCCGCTGCAGCGGTGGCGCGTGGACATCGCGGCCCGCACCATGAACCCCCGCGTCAGGGTGGTGGTGTTCACCGGCACGACGGCGAAGACCGGCGTCAGCGAAGCCTCGGCCATGGCCGCCTACGCCCGCACCCAAGGCATCCCGGACAACCTCTGCGTCCTCGAGGAGGAGGCGCTCAGCACCTGGCAGAACCTCGAATACTCCGCTCCCCTCGTCGAGGAGCACGACGTGCTCCGGTTGGTATCAGACCCCATGCACGCCTGGCGGGCCCGCCAGTTCCTGGCCCGTCAGAACCCGCAACTGGCCGCCAAGCTGGCGCCCGCCGTCGACTATCGCCCGCTGGAGCGGTGGCGCTGGAAACTGGGCACAATGATCTACGAATGTGTTGCCCGCTACCGCGAGTGGCGCAACCCCCGCCTCCCCACCTGACCACCATCGAGACCCCCACGCAGGAATCCCCCACCGAGAAGGACCATCATGAGCGACCTGCAGGTCTACACCATCTACATCAAGGCCCCGAAGGACACCGTCTGGAAGGCCCTCACCACCTCCGAGTACACCTCCCGCTGGGGCTACGGCGGCGACATCGACGTCGACCTCACCCCCGGCGGCCACTACCGCAACCTCACCACCCCCGACATGCGGGCGATGGGTCTGGGCGACACCGCCGTCGAGGGCGAGGTGCTCAGCATCGACGAAGGAAACCGCCTGGAACTCAGCTGGCACCCCACGTGGCACGTGGACATGGCCCCCACCGTCGTGACGTGGGAACTCACTGAGTACCCCAGCGGGCTCACCAAGGTGGTTCTCACCCACGACCTCAGCGCAGCCCCCGGCACCGGTGCCGAGTTCGCCGGCGGCCACGACCCGGATCAGGGCGGCGGTGGCTGGCCCTGGGTGATCTCGGACCTCAAGACGCTGCTGGAATCCGGCAACCCCATGCAGGCCTGAGCAGTGCCGGAGGCAGATCCCACTCCCTGGGAGCCGCCCCTGGCGGGCACGGATGCGGAGCAGTTGCTCGGCTCGCTGGACCGCATGCGCTGGACGTTCCGGTGGAAGGCGGACGGGTTGACCGCACCTCAGCTCGCCGCCACCGTCGGCGCGTCGTCGCTCACCATCGGCGGGCTCCTGAAGCACCTCACCCAGGTGGAGGCCGTCAAGTTCACCTGGGATCTCGACGGCAGCCACCCCGGCGAGCCCTGGGCCTCCCTCCAGGATCACGAGTGGCCGTTCACCTCAGCAGCCAACGACAGCCCTGAGGAGCTCTACTCCCAGTACGACGCGGCCGTGGCCCGGGCGCGTGAGCGCCTCACCGAGGCGGTCACCGACGGCGGGCTGGACCAAGTCGTCCACCTCGGCCAGAAGTGGGGAATGGACGTGAGCCTGCGCAGGCTGCTGCACGACGTCGTCGAGGAGTACTCGCGGCACACCGGCCACGCAGACCTGCTCCGGGAAGCCATCGACGGCGTGGTGGGCGAAGACCCGCCCAGCGGCTGGCGCCCCTAATCGTGCTCGTGACCTCCGCCCACGTGGTGCAGGAGGTCATGGATCCGGGCGTCCCTGAGCGCATAGTTGACGGTGCGCCCACTCCGGCGCGGCTCGATGACGCCGGCTTCCGCCATCAACACCAAGGCCGCAGAGGCCGTGGGCAGCGTGACTCCGGCGGCCAGCGCCAACTCGCTGACGGTCGCCACACCCGGGCCCCGGTAGTGCATGGCCAGCAACAACTTGAGCCGCGTCTGATCGCTGAGCACCTTGAAGAGCTTGGACCATTCGGCTGCAAGATCCAGCGTTTCCGACTCCCTCATCTCGCCTCCCGGTACTCAAACAATCAATTGATCAATTGATCTAGGCTCTGCTCGTGCCCTCCAGCCCCGCCCCCGCGCGCGACTCACTTGGCTTCACCGCCCGGCGAACCCGTACGCTCGCATGGACCGCTGGATTGGCCCTCATCTTAGGCCTCGTCATCGCGGCTGGCATCGGGATCGGGCCGGTCGGCATCGCCCCCGGCGACATCCTGGCCGTATTCGCCCACCAGTTGTTCGGCGCCCACCTGCCCGACGGCACACCCGGCCTCCACACGATCGTCTGGGACATCCGCACCCCCCGTGTTCTGCTGGGGGTCAGCGTCGGCGCTGGTCTCGCACTGGCGGGCGTGATGCTGCAATCCATGGTGCGCAACGTGTTGGCAGATCCCTACGGCCTGGGCATCAGCTCCGGCGCGAGCCTGGGCACCGCGGCGGCCCTACTCTTCGGGGTGGGCGTGGGGCTGGGCAACTACGCACTGCAAGGCTCCGCCTTCATCGGCGCCCTGGGCGCGGCTCTCCTCGTCGTCGCCATCGCACGAGCGGCAGGTCGGCTGACGCCTGTGCGGGTCCTGCTGGCGGGTGTGGCCGTCGGTTACGCACTGTCCGCCGCCACGAGCTTCCTGGTGTTCGCCTCGGATTCGGCAGAGGGTGCCCGCTCCATCATGTTCTGGCTTCTCGGGTCGTTGGGGTTGGCCAACTGGAACGGCGCCCTCCTGGTCATCATCGCGACGGTGGCCCTGGCCCTCATCGCGCTGGTGCTGGGCGGCCGTCACCTCGACGCGCTCGCCGTCGGAGACGACACTGCCCTCACCCTGGGCATCGACCCAGACCGGCTTCGGCTGCTCCTGCTCGTGGGCTCCTGCCTGCTGGTGGGCGTGATCGTGGCCATGTCTGGGGCGATCGGGTTCGTGGGGTTGGTGGTGCCGCACCTTGCGCGCCGGCTGGTTGGGGCAGCGCATCGGGCAGCAGCCCCCGTCGCGGCCCTGCTAGGCGCGATCCTGCTTGTGTGCGCCGATATCGCCGCGCGCACCCTCCTCGCCCCACAGGAGATTCCCATCGGCATCATCACCGCCCTGGTGGGCGCCCCATTCCTGCTTGTTCTCGTCCGCCGAATGCACGCCTGAGAGGCACACATGATCCGAAGAACCCTCGTCCCCGCACTGGCAACAATCCTGATCCTATCCGCGTGCGCCGGCCCCGTATCCGAGGATGCACCGGCCATCAGCGTGGAAAACTGCGGCGCCACCGTGACCTTCAGTGAGCCGCCAGAGCGGGTGACGCTCATCGACAACCCCAGCGTGGCCACCCTTGCCGCGCTGGGAGTCCTGGACAGGGTCACCGCCAAGGCAGGCCTGTACCCCACCCAGTACTACCCAGCCGAAGTGGCGCAACAACTGGAGAGCATCGAGACACTCACCGACAAGGTGGACGCCACCGGCCACCTCCAGATCTCGCGCGAGATGGTCACCGCAACCAGCCCAGACCTCGTGATCGGCTCGTCGGACACCGTCAACCGCACCACGCTGGGAGACACCACCCCGCTGCTGGATGAGCCTGCCTACTGCGGCTCACTCACCGGCGAGGTCACCTTCGAGGACGCCTTTGACCAAGTGCGGCTCCACGGCGAGGTGTTCCAGAGGCAGGAGGCCGCCGTCGAGTACATCGAGGCGCTCCAGCAGCGGGTCGCCGAGGCCCAGCGGGAGCCCGACGGCCGCACGGTCGCGGTGCTGTACCCCACCCCCGGCTCGCCCGTGGCCTATGCCTACGGCCACGGCTCCATGTCCCATCCCGTGGTGACAGCTGCGGGGCTCACAAACGTCTTCGCCGACGAGGAGCAGCGGGTGTTCGAGGTGTCCGCAGAGGAGCTGGTGGCGCGCAATCCGGACGTGATCCTCGCCCTGTACAGCGATGGTGATCCTCAAGCGATCCTTGACGCAGTCACTGCGCTGCCCGGCGCCGACGCCATCACCGCCGTGCGCGACGGCCACATCCTGCCCATGCTCCTGAGCTTCGCGGAGCCACCCAGCCCGCTCGCCGTCGACGGGTTGGAGCTCTTGGGAAGCTACCTGGACACGCCATGATCGAGGCCTCGGGGCTGCGCTTCTCCTATGGCCGCTCGCCGGTCATCGACGACGTGTCGCTGACGGTGCCAGCCAGGGGCGTGCTGGGCCTCGTCGGCCCCAATGGCAGCGGCAAGACGACGCTGCTGCGCCTCCTGTACGGGTCGCTCAGCCCCTCTGCTGGACAGGTGCTGGTCGACGGCCAATCGCTTCGGGGCCTTGCGCAGAGAGAGCGAGCCCAAGCGATCGCCGTCGTGGCCCAGGAGGCGGCCTCGGAGACACCGATGGTGGTGGCTGAACTGGTGCTGCTGGGCCGCATCCCCCACCTGGGGCCGCTGGGCCGGGCCACCGCGGCAGACGAAGCGGCGGTGGAGCAAGCGCTGACGACGGTGGGCGCGTTGCACCTTGCCAGCCGCAGGTTCGCAGAGCTTTCTGGCGGTGAGCGACAGCGGGTGCTCATCGCCCGAGCGCTGGCCCAAGGCGCCACCCACCTGCTGCTCGACGAACCCACCAACCACCTGGATGTCCGCTACCAGCACGAGGTATTGGGGTTGCTGGCCAAGGTCAAGGCAGGGTGCGTCGTGGTGCTGCACGATCTCAATCTGGCCGCCCGATACTGCCAGCAGGTGGCGCTGCTCAACCAAGGGCGAGTCGTGGCGCAGGGCGCACCCCACGAGGTGTTCACCAAGGAGATCCTGGAGCCCGTCTACGGCATCGGTGTGCGCTGCATCAACATCGACGGAGCGCTCACCCTGGTGTGGCAGCCAGAGTAAAGTCCGAACATGGACGAGCGGCCGCACGGCTGGGAGCGCTACCTCCCTGGGGTCGCGGTGCTGCGCCGCTACGAGAAGCCCTGGCTGCGCGGCGACCTCCTCGCCGGCATCACAGTCGCCGCCTATCTCATCCCTCAAGTCATGGCCTACGCGGTCATCGTGGGGCTGCCCTCCGTCGTGGGCCTCTGGGCGATCCTGCTCCCCCTCGCCATCTACGCGATTCTCGGCGCCTCCCGTCAGCTCTCCGTCGGCCCCGAAGCGTCGACGGCGTTGATGACGGCCGCAGGGATCGGCACCCTCGTCGGCGCCGTGGGCCCGGAACGCCACGCCGAAGTCGCCGCCATCTTCGCCATCGCCGTGGGCATCGTCTGCCTCGCCGGCTGGGTGCTCCGCCTGGGCTTCCTCGCTGCGCTGCTCTCCCGCCCAGTGCTCGTGGGCTACATGGCGGGCATCGGCGTGCTGATGATCGTCAGCCAGCTGGGCAAGGTCACCAAGCTGAAGCTCACCGGCGACCACCCAGCCCAAGAGGTCTGGTCCTTCCTGAAGCAACTTCCCCAGGCCCACCTCCCGACGGTGGCCCTGTCCCTCGTGCTGCTCACCCTGCTGTTCCTCGCCCGGCGGGTCGCACCCCGAGCCCCCGGCCCGCTGATCGTGCTCGCTCTGGGCGCGGCCGCCGTCGCGCTGTTCAGGCTGCAACGCTTCGGGCTGGACGTCATCGGCGAAGTCCCCGCCGGTCTTCCTGCCCCGCGGATCCCGGCGCTCGGCGACATCTCCCTCTGGGCGCTACTGCCCTTCGCCGTCGGCATCGCGGTGGTGGGCTACTCCGACAACGTGCTCACCGGCCGTGCGTTCGCCGCAAAGCGCCGCGAGAGCATCGACGCCTCCCAGGAACTGCTTGCGCTCGGCACGGCCAACATCGCCACCGGCCTGTTCCAGGGCTTCCCGGTCTCCTCCAGCAGCTCGCGCACGGTGTTGGGCGACGCCGCAGGCTCTCGCACGCAGCTCCACTCCCTCGTCGCACTTGCCGCAGTCATCGCCGTGCTGCTGTTCGCCGGGCCCCTCCTGGCCACCTTCCCGACGGCGGGCCTCGGCGCCCTGGTCATCTACGCCGCCACCCGGCTGGTGGACGTGGCGGAGATCAAACGCATCGCGCGATTCCGGCGCAGCGAACTCATCCTCACGCTCGTCACCGTCGTGGCAGTGCTGGCCTTCGACATCCTGATTGGCATCGGCATCGCGATCGCGCTGTCCATCCTGGACCTCATTCGACGCATATCGAACCCGCACGACGGCGTGCTGGGCTATGTGCCGGGGGTCGCGGGCATGCATGACGTGGAGGATTACCCCCACGCCCAACAGGTGCCGGGTCTCGTGGTCTACCGCTACGACTCGCCGCTCTTCTTCGCCAACGCGGAGAACTTCCTCACCCGCGCCGAGCACGCCGTCGTCACTGCTGAGCAACCGGTGCACTGGTTCCTGCTCAACGCGGAGGCGAACACGGAGTGGGACCTCACCGCCGTCGACACCTTGGAGCTGCTGCGCGAGAACCTGGAATCCCGGGGCATCGTGTTCGCGATGGCACGCGTCAAGCAGGAGACGCGGGACCAGCTGGAGCGGACGGGGTTTGTGGAACGACTAGGGGAGAGCCGCATGTTCGCGACTCTCCCCACCGCCGTGCAGGGCTACGCCCAATGGCACGAGGCCACCTTTGGCACCACCCCAGATGGCGTGCCGGGGTAGCCCTGCTGTCCTGAAAATCAGGCGTTGGCGCCCTCACGCAGCGTCTTCATGGCACCAGCCCAGGCGACGAGCTGATCAAGCATGCCGTTGACAGATTCCTTCTGGTTGTCGCGGGGGGCGAGCGTGGTGAACTCTTCGAAGTCGTCGAAGAGCGAGAGGTAGGCGGCGGTACGCACGTCTGCCATCTGCAGCTCAGCGGCCATGAGGCGCAGGTTCTCGATGGAACGGCTGCCACCCAGCGAGCCGTAGCCGACGAAGCCGACGGCCTTGTTGACCCACTCGTTGTAGGGGAAGGTAATTGCGTTGGTCAGCGCAGCGGGAGTGGAGTGGTTGTACTCGCCGGTGACCATCACGTAGCCGTCGAACTCGCCGATCTTGGCGTTGAAACGCTTGGTGTGATCGTTGGCGTACTGGCCGTAGGCGGTGGGCATGGGCTCGTCGAAGAGGGGCAGGTCGTACTCTGCGATGTCGACGATCTCGTAGGTGGCGTCGGTGCGCTCGTCAGCGATGGACTTGACCCATTCAGCGACGGCGAGCGACTTGCGCCCAGGGCGGGTGGTACCGGTGATGATTGCGATCTTCATGAAACCAACCGTAGCGAACTTCAGTTGAATGTTCAACTAGAGCGATTGGGGGTTGTCACCAAACGAAAAGGTGCCAGCCCCGAGGGGCTGGCACCTTCGATGTCAGAGCGAACTCACTTGAGCATGGTGCCCGTCTTGGCGAGGCGCTGGTGGAAGGAGAACGCCTGTTCGAGATCGTGCGGCGTGTGCAGCGGGCGGCCGGGGGCCTCCGCGAGCGCCACGTACTCCTCGAGCAGCGGACGGTAGTCCGGGTGCGCCACCTCGATCATCTTGCGCGAACGATCACGCGGGGCCAGGCCACGGAGATCGGCGTAGCCGTACTCGCTGATGACCACCATGACGTCGTGCTCGGTGTGGTCGATGTGCGAGGCGAACGGAACGATCGCCGAGATCGCGCCGTCCTTGGCCACCGACGGCGTGATGAAGCTGGAGATCCACGCGTTGCGCGTGAAGTCACCTGAGCCACCGATGCCGTTCATGATGCGGGAGCCGGACACGTTGGTGGAGTTCACGTTGCCGTAGAGATCCGCCTCGATCATGCCGTTGGTGGCGATGAGGCCGACGCGACGGATGACCTCGGGGTGGTTCGAGACCTGCAGCGGGCGGGTGATGATGTACTCGCGGTAGCGAGCGGCTTCCGCGTTCATCTTCTCCGCGTACTCAGGCGACAGCGAGAACGAGGTGGCCGAGGCAACCGACATCTTGCCGGCGTCGATCAGGTCCACCATGCCGTCCTGGATGACCTCGGTGTAGGCCTGGATGTTGGTGAACTTCGAATCCAGCAGGCCAGCCATCACGGCGTTGGGCACGTTGCCCACGCCGGACTGCATGACGTAGCCGTCGTAGGTGAGGCGCCCGGCGCGCACTTCGCCCTCGAGGAAGTCGAGGAAGTTGCCAGCGATGGCCTGCGAGACCTCGTCGATGGGCTTGAACGGCGCGTTGCGGTCAGGCAGATCCGTCTCGATGATGGCGACGACCTTGCTGACGTCGATGTCGATGTAGGTGGTGCCGATGCGCTGGCCCGATTCGGTGATGGGGATGGGTCCACGGCCGCGGCCGGGCGGGATGCGGTAGATGTCCGCCATGCCCTCGAGATCCTCGGACTGCCAGGAGTTGACCTCGATGATGATCTTCTCGGCGTTGTCGAGGTACTCGACGTTGTTGCCAACGCCCGACGACGGGATGATGTGGCCGTCCTCGGTGATGGCGGTGGCCTCGACGATGGCGACGTCCAGGCGGCCGTAGAAGTCATCGGTGATCTGGCGGGCGGAGTGCGAGAGGTGCACGTCCTGGTACATGATGTCGCCGGCGTTGATGGCGTTGCGCATCACGGGATCAGACTGGTAGGGCGCGCGGAAGCGCAGGGCGTTCGCGCCGGCGAGCACGCCGTCGCAATCCGGTGCCGTGGAGGCGCCGGTGAACAGGTCGATCTGGTACTGGTCGCCGCGGGCGTGGGCGTCGATGGCGTGGTTGGCGATGGCCGTGGGCATGGCCTTGGGGTAAGCGGCGCCGGTGAAGCCGGACATGCCCACCTTGTCGCCGTGCTTGACGAACTGGACGGCCTCTTCGGCGGACATGACCTTGCTGCGCAGCGCGGCATTGCGGATGCGGTTGGACACGTGTGCTCCTTGCATGACGGGAGTATTGGGTGGGTTCAGCCTACCCATAGCGACGACAACGTGCAGGGCGAGCCACCTAGCAGACGGCTCAGGATGCCTTGGAGCCCGCGCGGTAGCGACGGAAGGCCGGCGCGGCCAGCGCCACGACGGCGATGCCGAGCACCACGAGGAGCCCGCCGCCACCCGTGGCCCAGGCGGGTCCGACAACCTCGGCGGCGCCACCATGGAGCACGTCTGCGATGCGCGGTCCGCCCGCAACGACGACGATGAAGACGGCCTGCAGGCGACCGCGGACGGCATCATCGGTGGCGGCCAGCAAGATGGTCTGGCGGAAGGCGGCCGAGGCCATGTCAGCGGCCCCGCCCAGCACGAGCATGGCCAAGGCGAGCCCCAGCATGGCGCCCGTTGCCCAGGGCGCGAGGCCCACGGCCAACCCCATGATGGCCATGGCCGCACCCCAGATCGCGATGGCCCACAGCACGGCGGCGCCCTGCCGGGTGACCCGCGAGACCCAGCCGCCGAACACCCCGCCCAGCACGGCACCGGCGGGCATGGCGGCGAACAGCAGCGCGAACTCCAGCCCGCCGTCGGCCGGGCCGCCGAACTGGACGTGCGCCATCTCCGGGAACAGCGCCCGCGGCATGCCGAAGATCATCGCGATGAGGTCCACCACGAAACTCAGCAACACGATCTTGTGCGCGCCCAGATAGACCAAGCCGTCGATCACCGACTTCAGGCCAGGCGACCCCTGTGGGTTGTCCACCGGCAGCGACGGCAGCTTCCACACGGCGTAGAGCGTGGCGAACAGCGTGAGGGTGTCGAGGAAGTAGAGCCAGGAGTAGCCCAGCACCGGGATGAGCGCACCGCCGACGAGTGGCCCGGCGATGGCTCCGGCCGACATCACCGTCATGTTGAGGGCGTTCGCGGCGGGGAGTTGGTCATCGGGGATGAGCTTGGGGAGGATCGCGGTGCGCGTGGGCTGGTTGATGGCGAAGAAGGCCTGCTGGGCCGCGAACAGCAGGAGCAGTAGCCAGACGTTGTTCAGCCCCAGGAACGCCTGCAACCAGAACAGGGCAGCGGTGATGATTAGCCCCAGCGTGGAGACCTCGAGCAGCACCCGGCGGTCCATGTGATCTGCCAGCGCTCCACCCCAGAGGCCGAAGACCACCAGGGGCACGAGCCCGAAGATGCCGGTCAGCCCCACCATGCCGGAGGAGCCGGTGATGGAGTAGATCTGCGCGGGAACGGCCACGACGGTGAGTTGGGCGCCGATGACGGTGATGATGTTGGCCGTCCAGAGCCGCCGGAAATCCGGGGTCTTGAGCGGGCGGGTGTCGGCAAAGAGGCCCCGCAGCTTCTCTGCGGCGCTCACGATCCGTCGTCCCTTCTGGTCACGGGGTGACAGTACAAGGTGCGCCGCGCAACGTGCTGCTCCGCTCAGGGACCAGCGATCGGGTCAACCAGCGAGCAGTGCCTGGGCCGTCGGTTCATCCGTGACCAGCGCGTCAATGAGCCCGCCCCGGATGGCCCCCCGGATGGCCGCGACCTTCTCCACTCCCCCAGCCACGCCCACGACGTTGCTCATGCCCCGCAGCTCGTCGAGGCCCAAGCCAATGCGGCGCTCGGACCAACTGGTCTCCACCACCTGCCCGTTGGCGTCGTACCACTCGCCCATCATGTCGCCGACGGCGCCCCGGGCCGCGAACTCCGCCACCTCTTCGTCGGTGGTCACCCCGAACAGCACCGCAGAGCCTCCAGGGGTCGCCGAACCCATTCCGGTCAACGTGACGACGGCGGACCGGGCCAGGTCAAGCACCTCGCGCACGGCCTCCTCCTGGGCAAGCGCCGCAGCCATGGAGCCGCTGGAAACCAACAGCGGCGCGGGCACGGTGCGCAGCCTGCGCATGACTGCCGGGGAGCGGGTGAGCACCTCGTCGATGGCGGTGATCTCGCCGGCGCAGGCCACGAACTGCACGCCGTCCATCGCCTCCTCGGACAGCTCCACGAGGGCGCGCGCCACCGAATCTCCCCAGGACACGCCCACCACGGCGCCGGGGTGGAGGTGGCGCCGGGCGTAGGCGGCCAGCGCGGCGGCCACCCGCTCGTTGGTGCGCTCCCGCGACAGCCTGCCCTCGGCCGTTGGCACCACGATCACGTCGCTCAGCCCGGTGACCTCCTTGAGGCGGGTGGCGAGCTGCATGGCGGCCAGGTACTGGGTGTCGAGCTCGATGCGCACGATCCCGCGCTGCCGGGCCGCCTCCAAGAGCCGGCCCACCGTCTGCCGGGACACGAACAGCCGCTTGGCCACCTGCGCCTGCGTCAACCCGTCCTCGTAGTAGAGCCAGGCGGCGCGCACGGCGAGGTCGAGGTCGTTCGGCGTTGGCGTGAGCACCGTTGGCCACCTCTCGATCACAGGACAGTGTTATTCCTGCCGATGTCCTCATATGGCGAAGATCTGCAGGTTTTTGGCAGTCCAATAATCTCACTGCCCGCCTGCGACCCCATGGGCATTTGCTCAACTCCCCCAGAAGGCGTTCCTTTCCTGCGGAAGAAGCCTAGATTTGTGGTGTAGCACTCAAGAAAGGGTGTCCCACGTGACCCAGATCCCCGCCACGCAGCACGCGATCCAGATCGTCGGAGTCGACGAGATCGTCCTCAACACCGAAAAGCCCGTCGATGAGGTGGGCCCGCACCAGATGCTCATCCAGGTTGAGGCCTGCGGCATCTGCTTCTCAGACACCAAGCTCCTCCACGCCTTCGACTCGCACCCGCGCAAGGCTGAGGTGGTCAGCGGCATCGACCTCGACGCCCTGAAGGAGATCCCCTCCTACAAGCCCGGCCCGGCCCCCATCGTGCCGGGCCACGAGCCCGTCGGCCGCATCATCAAGGCGGGCGACAAGGTCAGCCGCTTCAAGGTGGGCGACCGCGTGCTCATCCAGGCAGATTGGAAGCACCTGCGCACACCCAAGTCCAACGGCGCGTTCGGCTACAACTTCGACGGCGCCCTGCAGGAGTACGCCCTGGTCGACGAGCGCTGCGCCGTGGACCCCACAGGTGAAGAGTTCCTGATCCACGTCTCCGACGGCCCGTCCGCCGCCGCGGTGGGCCTCATCGAGCCCTGGGCCACCGTCGAAGGGTCCTACGCATGGGCCGAGCGCAACCACCTCAAGGAGGGTGGCCGCCTGCTGGTCATCACCGACGGCGACACCACCGGCCTCGACGCGCTCACCGCCGCCAACGCACCGGCCGAGACCGTGCAGGTTGCCCCGGGCGAGGTGGCCTCCCTCGAGGGCCAGTTCTTCGACGACATCATCTACTACGGCGCTGATCCCGAGGTCTTCGAGGCATCCGCCCCGCTGCTGGGCACCCGCGCCACGTACTGCATCGTGCTGGGCGGGCAGAACCTGGGCCGCAAGGTGGGCCTGGACATCGGCCGCGTCCACTACGACTTCATCCGCTTCGTCGGCACCACGGGCAACGATCCGGCCGACGGCTACGCCTGGGTGCCCGCCACCGGCGAGCTCCGCGCGGGCGACAACGTGGCCATCATCGGCGCAGCCGGCCCCATGGGCATGATGCACACCATCCGCGCCGTCACCTCCGGCTTCGAGGGCATCACCGTCACCGGCACGGATCTGTCCACGGATCGCCTGGCCCACCTGGCCAAGACGGTGGATCCCATCGCTGCCGAGCGTGGCGTGCCCATCACCTACGTCAACACGGGCGACGAGGAGCTCAAGCCCGGCTTCACGCACATCTCCTGCATGGTGCCGGTTGCCCCGCTGGTGGCGGCCGCCGTCGACCTCGCGGGCGAGGGTGCCATCCTCAACGCCTTCGCCGGCATTCCGGCGGGCACGCTGGGCGAGTTCGACCTGCAGGGCATCGTGGAGCGCCGCATCTTCATGCTGGGCACCTCCGGCTCTGATGTCTCGGACATGCGCACCGTGCTGCGCAAGATCGAGGAAGGCATCATCGACACGCACATCAGCCTCGACGCCGTCACGGGCATGAAGGGCTTCCAGGACGCCATCGATTCGGTGATCAACCGCACCAGCGGCGGCAAGATCATGGTGTTCCCGATGCTGCATGATCTGGAGCTGACCCGCCTCGTCGACATGCCCGAGAAGCTGCCCCACGTGGCCGCCAAGCTCAACAACGGCATCTGGACCAAGGAAGCCGAGCAGGCCCTCCTCGCCGGCGAGTAATCAGAGGCCGCGCAGCTTGTCGATCGCGCGGCGCTCACGCTTGGTGGGCCGTCCGGTACCCCGGTCTCGGACGGCCACCCGGCCCATCATCTCCAGGATGGGCGGCGGCCGCTCGGGCGTGCGGTCGATGTAGGCGGCCTGCGCCAGCGGGGCGCTGACGCGCTTGGCCATGGTGTCGTCCACCACCTCCAGGATCTTCTCGTCCTGGTCCTTCCGCACCCGGATCACCTGCCCGGCCACCACGTGTTGGGAGGCCTTGGGCAGCAGATCATTGACGCGCACGTGGCCGCCGCGCACGGCCGTCGTGGCCAGTGATCGCGTCTTGTAGATGCGCACCGCCCACAGCCAAGCGTCCAGTCGAGCCATGCGCTCCATCATAAGCACGCGCGCGGGTAGCGTGGCGGCATGGAACTCCTCGACCTCCCCGCACGCCACCTCGCTGACGCGCTCCGACGGGGTGAGTCCACCGTCGGCTCACACCTGAAGGGGGTGTTCGAGCGCATCCGTGGGCTGGATTCCTACTATCAGGCCTTCTCACAGCTGAGAGTCGACGAGGCTCTGGCGGATGCGGCCCACCTCGACGGGGTGCCAGCCGAGGATCGCGACGGCCTCCCACTCTTCGGCGTGCCGGTGGCGATCAAGGAGGAGATGGAGGTCGCGGGCCTTGTCACGACGCTGGGTGGGCGTGGCAACAGCGCTGCGGCGCCCGTCGATTCCGAGGTGGTGGCGCGGCTGAAGCGCGCGGGGGCCGTGATCGTGGGCAAGACCCACATGCCTGAGTTCGGGCAGGCCCCCTACACCGACGGCGCGTGGGGCGCCACGAAGAACCCGTGGCATGCAGACCGCAGCCCGGGCGGATCATCTGGCGGCTCCGCCGTGGCCGTGGCCACCGGCATGGTGCCAGCGGCTCTGGGCGGCGACGGCGGCGGCTCCATCCGCGTGCCCGCGGCGTGGACGGGGATCGCGGGCATCAAGCCGACGCGTGGCGCCGTGCCCACCGAGCCCATCCCCCACCTGTGGTTCCAGCTGGGCACCTTTGGGCCGCTGGCGCGCGACTTCGACGACGTGGCGCTCCTCCTCGGCGTCATCGCCCCCACGATGGAGCAGCCGACGGCTCCGGAACGGCTGCGCGTGGGGTGGACCCTGGAATGCACGGTGGCTGGGATCAGGCCCGATCCGTTGATCGCGGAGGCGGTGGAGCACGCAGCACGCACCCTCGCCACGGACGGCCACGATGTGCATCGGGGGCAGTTCCACTGGGAAGGCTCACCGGCCACGCTGTTGGTGCAGAGCTGGGCCGGCATGCGTGACGAGGCTGACCGCATGGAGCATCCCGCCCGGCTGGAGAAGAGATCGCGGCAGGTGGCAGCACTGGGGAGGCTCCTGCCAGATGCCGTGGTGCGGTGGGCGCTGCGCTCCAACGATCAGATCGAGGCCGCGTCGCGCCAGGTGTTCGAGGGCCTGGACATCCTGCTGACCGCCGTCACTCCGCAACTGCCTCCTCCCACCCCGCAACTGCACCACTTGGGAACGGTGCGGTCTCAGATCGAATCCACCAGCGCCGTATCGTTCACCGGGTACTGGAACATGGCGGGCAACCCCGCGGCCAGCGTTCCGGTGGGCCTCACCCCCGATGGCCTGCCGCTTGCGGTGCAGGTGATTGGGGCACACGGCAAGGATCATCTGGTGCTCGACGTGGCCCGCCGCCTCGCCAGCACCCTCACCCCCGTCGATCGCGGCAACCGCCGCTGACAAGGAGAAACATGAAGAAGGCCATCGTCACCGGCCACAGCGCCGGCCTCGGCGCAGCGCTCACCGCCCAGCTCGCGGCGGACGGCTTCGAGGTGCTGGGCATCTCGAGGTCCTCGGGTGCGCAGCTCGACCTCGGGCAGCCCAAGGCGCTCACCGAGTGGCTGGAATCGGGCGCGCTGCGCGAGTTCATGGCGGATGCCACGGATCTGGTGCTGATCAACAACGCGGGCACCGTGGCGCCCATCGCATTCGTGGGCCGGCAGGACGCGGAGGCCATCGAGCAGTCCGTCAACCTCAACGTTACCGCCCCGCTCATCCTGACCGACGCGGTGGTGCGCGAGCGCCCCGGCGGTGCCGAGCTGCGCGTGGTGCACATCTCCAGCGGCGCGGGGCGCCATGCCTACGAGACGTGGAGCGTCTACTGCGCGGGCAAGGCCGCCGTCGACATGCACGCCACAGCGCTGGCTGCCGAGCAGCTCGACGGCGTGAAGGTCGCCTCGATCGCGCCCGGCGTGGTGGATACCGGCATGCAGGAAGCCATTCGCGGCGCGGATTTCCCGTCGCGGGACAGGTTCCAGGCGTTGAAGGATGAGGGCCAGCTGAGCTCACCCGAGGGCGCCGCGCGCGCGATCATCACGCTGCTGAACCGCTCGGACTTCGGAGAGAAGGTCATCACGGACGTCCGCGACGCCTGAGCACCTTCCGAGGCAGGGGTCAGCGGGGAGGCGCGCCAGCCCGGTCTCGGCGGGATTCGGGCGCGAGCGCCCAGCGCACGATCCGGGTGGAGAGCCAGCCCAGCGGGCGCCCGACGAGTACGTCGAACCAGCGGCCGGTGGGCAGGCGCAGCTCGCGCCTGGCCCAGGCTGGCAGCGTGGCGATGGCGCCTGCGGCCAGCATCCAGTAGCCCGGCCGCGCCGGCCACGGAATGGGCGGGTGCTTGAGCAGGAAGTCCACCGTCTCCAGCGCCGCCTTCGAGGCGCGCAGCTCAGGCCGATACTTCTCGATGGCGGCGAGCAGCTCCGCCTCGGTGCGCGGCAGCTCCACGGCGCCGAGCAGTTCGCCCACCGGCGCGGCCTGCGCCACGTAGGCATCTGTCTCGGCCTGGCTCAGGCGGCGGTCGCCGAAGTGCTGGAAGCTGGCGAGGAAGCTGTGCGTCTCCGCGATGTGCACCCATTCCAGGAGGTGCGGATCCGAGGCGCGGTAGGGCGTGCCGTCGTCGGTCTTGCCGCGCACGCGTTCGTGCACGGCGCGGATCTTGGCGATGAGCGCTTCGGCCGACGGGATGGGCCCGTAGGTGGTCATCGCGATGAACTCGGAGGTGCGTTGCAGCCGCCCCCACGGATCTGAGCGATACCCCGAATGCCCCGCCACTCCAGCCATGGCGGCGGGATGCAGCGCTTGCAGGAGCAGCGCCCGGATTCCGCCGGCGTACATGGCTGCATCTCCGTTGACGTGCCAGATGACGTCGGTTGGGCTGTGCCACCGCTGCCCCTCAGCGCCCCAGATGAGGGCGGCCTTCGCGTCGGCGTCCTCCCCGGCAACGCGCGAGCGCAGCGTGCCGCCCAACAGCGTGCGGATCCGGGCGAGGGGGTTGACCATGCGCCCAGCCTACGTCGGCACGCAGGTTCACTATCCTGTGGGACGAACCCCTACCGAAAGGCAGCAACATGAGGATTGGCATCGTGCTCGGTTCGATCCGCGAGGGCCGCAAGGGCAAGTCCGTGGCAGATTGGGTGATGAGCATCGCGGAGGGCCGTGACGATGCGTCCTACGAACTCATCGATCTGGCCCAGTTCGACCTCCCCCTCGTGACCGACCCCCAGATCCCGGCCACCCGCCAGGGCAAGTACGACAACCAGAACGTGCAGCGCTGGGGCGACACCCTTGCCGCGTGCGACGGCTACGTGTTCGTGACGCCTGAGTACAACCACTCGGTGCCCGGCGCCTTCAAGAACGCCATCGACCACCTGGGCCCCGAGCTCCAGTTCAAGCCGGTGGCCTTCGTGTCCTACGGCGCTGAGGGCGGCGTCCGCGCCGTCGAGCACTGGCGGGTCATCGTGGCCAACTTCAACATGTGGGGCCTGCGCAACCAGGTGTCCCTCAACCTGTTCACCGAGTTCGACGCCGACGGCGTGGCCCCCAACGAGCGCCGCCCCGAGGAACTCAACGAGCTGCTCGGCGCCGTGGTGAAGGCCGCAGGCCAGCTCGCTTCCTGAGCCATCCCCAGGGCTGGCCCAGCCCCTCACTCCACAGCTATTAACGGTAAGGTGTCATCGTGACCAAGAGTGTGTACATTGCCTCGTCGGAGCGGCTGGTCAGCAAGTCGTCCATCGCCCTCGGCGTGATTGACCTGTTTGCCCGCCAGGTGCGATCGGTGGGCGTTTTCCGCCCCCTCGTCCATTCTGCCGAGGCAGACGCGGTGACCAAGGCCCTGCTCTCCCCGAAGGGAGTCAACCAGTCCCTGGAATCCGCCGTCGGCGTGACGTACGGGGAGTGGGCGGCAGATCCTGCGCAGGCCATCGACACCATCGTGGCCAAGTACAGCGAGCTGTCCGCCACGCGCGACGCCGTGGTCATCGTCGGCTCGGATTACGACGATTTCGAATCCGCGCTGGAGCTTGACCACAACGCGGTGATCGCCGCCAACCTCAACTCCCCCGTCATCTACGTGGCGCGCGCCTCGGAGCGTTCGGCTGATCAGGTCAAGCGCATGACCGAATCCGCCATCGACGCGTTCGAGTCGCGGCACAACACCGTCGTGGCGCTCGTTGCCACCCATGCGGCGGAGGATCAGGCGGACGGGATCGCTGAGGCGCTGCGCAGCGTGCGCGACACCGTCGTGGCGGTGCTGCCAGACAACCCGGTGCTGCGCGCGCCCTCCGTGGGTGCCCAGTTCGAGGCGGTGGGTGCAACGCAGTGGCTGGGCCAGTCTGAGTTCCTGTCCCACGAGTCGCTGCACACCATCGTGGGCGGCATGACGCTGCCCAACCTGCTGCCGTACCTGAAGCGCGAATCCACCGTGATCATGCCGGCAGACCGGCTTGACCTGCTGCCCGGCATGCTGATGGCGCACCGCTCCCCCCACTACGGCCCGCTGTCGGCGCTGGTGCTCACGGGCGGCTTCGAGATCCCGGAATCGGTGTCCAAGCTGTTCGTCGATTCGACCATCGACCTGCCCATCGCCGTCACCAAGGGAGACACGTTCTCCACTGCCGTGAAGCTGCAGGGCGTGCGCGGCACGTCCACCAGCTCGCCGCGCAAGATCGAGGTGTCGCGGGCGCTGTTCTCCCAGTACGTCGACGAGACGGCCTTGCTGGAGAAGATCGATCTCACCACCACCGAGATCCGCACGCCCACCATGTTCGAGTACCAGATCATGCAGCAGGCGCGCGCCAACAAGCAGCGCATCGTGCTGCCGGAGGCCACGGATGATCGCATCCTGGAGGCCGCTGATGTGGTGCTGCAGCGCTCCGTGGCAGATCTGATCCTGCTGGGCGACATCGCCCGCATCAGCCAGCGCGCCTCCGAGTTGGGCCTCAACCTCTCGGATGCCACCGTCATCAACCCGGAGGATCCGGAGCTGGTGGAGCGCTTCGCGGAGGAGTACGCCAAGCTGCGCGCCCACAAGGGCATCACGCTGGAGCAGGCCCGCGAAAAGGTGCAGGATCCGTCCTACTTCGCCACCATGATGGTGCACCTCGACATGGCAGATGGCATGGTCTCCGGCGCCATCAACACCACGGCCAACACCATCCGCCCGTCGCTCGAGTTCATCAAGACCATGCCGGGCGTCTCCGTCGTCTCCGGCTCGTTCCTGATGTGCATGAGCAACCGCGTGCTCGTCTACGCGGATTGCGCGGTCAACCCGGATCCCACGCCGGAACAGCTGGCGGACATCGCCATCTCGTCGGCCGCCACGGCAGACAGCTTCGGCATCGAACCCCGCGTCGCCATGCTGTCCTACTCGACGGGTGACTCGGGCTCCGGCGCGGATGTCGACAAGGTGCGCGAGGCCACC
>JAUNUF010000023.1:308-32052 GCA_030538315.1 Propionibacteriaceae bacterium | reverse complement strand
TCCGGCTTCGTGAACAGCTCGATCTGCGCCAACACCTGGTTGGTGAACGAGTTGCTCATCACGAACGACGGGTGGCCGGTGGCGTTGCCCAGGTTCAGCAGCCGCCCCTCAGACAGCACGAGGATGGAGTGGCCGTCGTCGAAGCGCCATTCGTGCACCTGCGGCTTGATCTCGATCTTCGTGACATCCGAGCGGGCCTCAAGCCCAGCCATGTCGATCTCGTTGTCGAAGTGGCCGATGTTGCCGACGATGGCCTGGTGCTTCATGCGGGCCATCTGCTCGTGCGTGATGACGTTGAAACAGCCCGTGGCGGTGACGAAGATGTCTGCGGTGTCCACCACGTCGTCGAGCGTGGCCACCTGGTAGCCATCCATCGCAGCCTGCAGCGCGCAGATGGGGTCAACCTCGGTGACGATCACGCGGGCGCCCTGGCCGCGCAGGGATTCCGCGCAGCCCTTGCCCACGTCGCCGTAACCGCACACGACGGCGACCTTGCCGCCGATCAGCACGTCCGTGGCGCGGTTGATGCCATCGATCAACGAGTGGCGGCAGCCGTACTTGTTGTCGAACTTGGACTTGGTGACGGAATCGTTGACGTTGATGGCAGGGAACAGCAGCGTGCCAGCCTTGGCCATTTCGTACAGACGGTGGACGCCGGTGGTGGTCTCCTCCGTGACGCCCTGGATGGACTGGGCCATGGCCTTCCAATCGACGACGCCGTGCGCCTCACGCAGCGTCTGCTTCACCACGCGGAACTCCTGCGAGTCGGCGTCCTCGTCGGCGGGAACCTCATCTGCCTCCTGCGCCGCCACACCTTGGTGGACCAACAGGGTGGCGTCGCCGCCGTCGTCGAGGATCATGTTGGGGAGCTGGCCGTCCGGCCATTCGAGGATCTGGCGGGTGCACCACCAGTACTCCTCAAGCGTCTCGCCCTTCCACGCGAACACCGGCACACCCCGCGGATCCTCCGGGGTGCCCTCTGGGCCGACGGCGATGGCCGCGGCCGCATGGTCCTGCGTCGAGAAGATGTTGCACGACGCCCAGCGCACCTCTGCGCCCAGGGCCACGAGGGTCTCGATGAGCACGGCCGTCTGCACCGTCATGTGCAGCGAACCGGCGATGCGAGCGCCCTTCAGCGGCTTGGAATCGCCGTAGCGTTCCCGCATGGCCATCAGGCCGGGCATCTCATGTTCGGCAAGGGTGATTTCCTTGCGCCCGAAATCAGCGAGGGACAGGTCAGCTACGCGAAAATCCACATGGCGGAGTCTACAGGGACGCCACGTGGGCCAACGCCAGGTCGTAGCCACCCACGCCGCAACCGATGATGATCCCGGCAGCCTTCGCGGACAGCACGCTGTGCGAGCGGAACTCCTCGCGGGCGTGCACGTTGGAGATGTGCACCTCCACGTAGGTGGTGAGCGCGGCCGCATCGGCAATGGCGTACGAGTAGTGGGTCCACGCCCCAGCGTTGAGCACGACGGCGGCGCCACCGTCGGCAGCCTCATGCAGCCACTCGATCATCTGGCCCTCGTGCTCGGTCTGGCGCACGTCCACGTCCAGGCCCATGCCCTTGCCCGTCTCCACGAGGTGCTCAGCGAGCGTGGCGTAGGTCACTCCCCCGTAGATCTCCGGCTGCCGGGTGCCGAGGCGCCCGAGGTTGGGGCCGTTGAGCACGAGCACCTTACGCATTGGTCAATCCGATCTCGAGGTAGGCAGCCCCATACAGGCCCTTCAGCAGGAGCGTGATGTAACGCTCCACGTCTGTTGCGCCCAACTCAGGATCTCCGGAGGAGATGCGCACGACGCGCAGGCCGCGGGATTCGGCCAGATCTGCCAAGTCGATGGCCACGCCACTCAGGCGGTCTGGCAGCTTGGTGTCGTCCAGCAACACCAGCACCGGCTGAGTTTGGCCGGCGTCGTCGAAGGGATCAGCGAACGGGTCGCAGGCCTCGGCTGCGGTCAGCAGCGTGCGGATCTCGCCGGCATCTGCGGCCAGGGCAGGGCGGCCGCAGGCGCGGCGCACGGCCTCAGCCACGCGTCGGGAAGCGCGCGCCGCCAGAGTGGTGCCGCCCCAGATGAGGGGCAGTCGGTCAGCCAGCACGAGCGCCAGCTCCTTGCCAGGGTTCTCTGACAGGTCGCGGCTGGGCGCGCAGGATTCGGCCACGAGATCAGCGGCATCTGCCACCAACTCGGGGTGCACCACCGGCCCGAGCCCCAGCTCTCCCAGCGCAGCGAGCACCGACACGGCCGCGGCCACCGGGTCGTCCTCCGTCAATGGGATGAGGGTGGTGGCCGAGGAGGCGGTCACCCGGGCCAACTCGGACTCCTCAGGTGCGGCGACAATCAGCGAGGCGCCGCGACGCTTGGCTTCCGCCGCGCACTGCACGATCCAGCCGGGAGTGTCTGAGCTGCCCAGGATCACCGCGAGGTCCAGCGGACCCACCCACGCGGGCAGGCCGGGGCCGGGCCACGCCATGAAGGGAACCGGGCAAGCGGGCTCCAGCACGCCGCGCACCAGGCGCGCCTCCGCGCCCATGGCCAGCACGCCACGGGGGCGGTCAGAGCGGATGAGCTGGCCGTGAGGCTCCGCGAGTGCCACGCGGCGGATCCGGGCGCCAGCCGTGGCCAGCCAGCGCAGGCCTTCGTGCTGCTCGAGATCAGGCGACTCCAAGCGGGAGTCGTCGAACTGCGGCCCGTTCACTGGGTGCTTCGGGCCTGGTCGATCAGCAACACGGGGATGCCGTCGCGCACCGGGTAGGCCAGCGCACAGGCGGCATTGGTGCACACCAGTTCCTGCTGGTCATAGTCGACGGCGAACTTTGCGTGACACGACGGGCAGGCGGCGATCGCCAGGAATTCGGGCGACAGATCGAGAGTTTCGGCCATGGTTCCTCCTTGGGTGGAATCAGCTTAGCTGGGCGGAAAGATGCAGCGGCCCTTCGTCGTGCCGCGGGGCTCCTTCGTCGCCAGCAGCACGCTCAGGGACCAGGCTCAGCGCACGAGGGCAAGCACCTCGTCGCGCAAGGCCTCCATCAGTTGTTGCTCACGGGCCTCCACGTTGAGGCGCAGAAGGGGCTCCGTGTTGCTGGGCCGCAGGTTGATCCACCAGCCCTCCACGCTGTTGCGCACCGAGAGCCCGTCGAGGCGATCTGCCTCTCCCCTGCCCTCGAACGCCTCCGCAACCCGATCCATGCAGGCCTGCGCATCATCGACGGTGCTGTTCAGCTCGCCGGAGCGGCTGTAGGTGTCGTACGCCAGTTCGGACAGGGGCTGATCCGCGGCGCGCAGCAGTTCGAGCACGTGGAGCGCTGCCAGCATGCCGGTATCCGCTGACCAGAACTCGCGGAAGTAGTAGTGGGCCGAATGCTCGCCGCCAAACACCGCTCCTGTCTCGGCCATCAGCGCCTTGACGTAGGTGTGGCCCACCTTCGACTGGCGGATGACCCCGCCCGCACGTTCCACGGCCTCCCCCACGCCCCAGGAGGTGATGGTGTTGGTGACGATGGTTGAGCCGGGATGCTTTTCGAGTTCCGAGATGGCGATCATTGCGGTGACCACCGACGGATCCACCACGGCGCCCGTTTCGTCGATGATGAAGCACCGGTCGGCGTCGCCGTCGAAGACCAAGGCGAGATCTGCGGCGTGCTCCCGCACCGCCCGCTGGGCGTCCACGAGGTTCTCCGGCTCCAGCGGGTTGGCCGGATGGTTGGGGAAGGTGCCGTCGAGTTCGAGGTAGAGCCCCACGATGTTCAACGAGCGGCCGGCCAGCGCCGTGAGGGCGGTGTGCCCGGCCATGCCATTGCCCGCATCGACCACCACGGTCAGCTCCCGCTCACCCGTGGCGGGCACCAGGCTGGCCAGCTTGGCCGCGTAGTCGTCGAGGCAATCATGTTCGCGGTAGGCGCCCAGCACCTCCTCGCCGATGGCGATCCCGTCTGCCAGGTCGCGCAGCCGCTCCATGAAATCCGACGGCACGGGCTTGGCGTCTGCCAGGCAGAACTTGATGCCGTTGTACTCGGCGGGATTGTGGCTGGCGGTGAACTGCACGCCCGGCAGGCTCAGTTGGCCAGAGGCGAACCACAACTGATCAGTGGAACTGAGGCCAATGTCGACGACGGAGGCCCCGGCCCGTCTGGCCCCATCAGCGAAGGCCAGCGACAGTTCACGCCCCAAGGTGCGCATGTCGCGGCCGAGAACAAATTCTGTGGGGCCGAGCAGTTCGACGAACGCGGCACCCAGCGCACGGGCGCCTTCGAGATCCCACTGCACGGCAGAGCCGACGACGATGCCGCGGATGTCGTTGGCCTTGAAGATGACATGATCCAGCACCCGGCCAGCCTAGCGAAGGGTCAGTCTGCGGTGGGGACCAGCCTCAGGTGCCCACCCCGGCTGGAAGCGGGCAGTTCCGGAGTGGCTGGCGCCGCAGGCAGTTGCGCTGCCCGGGCCGGCGGAGGCAGCTCGTCATGACGCAACCCGATGGCGCGCACGGCATCAGCCAACGCCATGAGGTCATCCTGCGGCGCCGGGGCCGCAGGAGCCGCCCCGTTGAGTGGCAGCTTGATGATCTCCCACCCGCGCGGCGCGCTGGTGCGCTCCGCGTGGCGCGCGCACAGGTCATAGGTGCCGGGTTCGGCGGCGAGGGCGAGGGGGCCAAGGACCGCGGTTGAATCCGCGTACACGTAGGTGAGGGTCGCCACTGCTGGGGCGCCACAGGCGGTACGGGAACAGGTTCGCACCCGAGCAACGTATCCCAACCCCCACTAGAGTGACGGTATGCCACGCAGACGAGACCGACATGACCGGGGAATGCGCGGCCCGCTGGCCGCACCCAACCCGCTGTCGGGTACCCCGGTGCCGCTCGGCAGGCCCACCCGGGTGGATTACTTCAACGACTGCGTGACCAGTGCCATGGCAGACATCGCGGCCGCCTGCCCAGACGCTCTCAATGGGGTGATCGTCGGCGTCGAAGAGGTACCGCAGCTGCGTGGCGGTTGGCATGGCCATCGCGTTCCCCTCTCCGCCGCCGTGGAGCCCAGCCGGGGGCGAAAGGCGCAGATCGTGATCTACGAACGCCCCCTTGAGCATCGGGCCTCATCGCGCGGGCAGCTGCGCCAGCTGGTGCACCGCACCATCGTCGAGCAACTGAGCACGTTGACCGGGCGCAGCATCGAGGAGCTCGGCGGCGACGACGATTGGGATGACTGGGACTGAGGCTCAGCGCAGGTGCGGGCTGAGTTCGGTTGATCCGGGCTCACGTGGATCGTCCACTATCTGACCCAAGGGGATGATGATCGTCCCCGTTGCATCCGTGGTGGCGGTTGAGGCCACCACCGGCCCGTCCGCATCGACGGTGACCGGGCGCGTTGGCATCACCGGCACGGCATGAACCACTGTGGTGCCCGGATTGATACGCACCTCCACCGCCGGCGCCGTCTCGCTGGCCTCGATCGAGGCGACGATGGGCGTACTTCCCGGGTTGCTGAGTTGCACCGCACCACCTTGGGTGGTGGCCGCAAGGTGGGCGGCCGGCTCGCTGGGCAGCAACGTGGCCGGGCTGCCGGTGGCGCCGGAGACCACCACGCCAGCCGAGATCTCCTGGGTGGCCTGCACCCTGATGGCACTGGCCTCACCGCCCAATGCGTCGCCCAGATCGACGGCGACGGTGGACATGGGCTCAACGCTCAGATCTGCCGTCGGTGACAGCTCATAGGTGGACGTGGCGCCAAGTGCGCTGACGGTGATGTCTGCCCGTTCCTCGAAGGGATTGGTGATGATCACCTGCACGCCGGGGGCTCCGGGGGGCACTCCACCGATGAGCAGATCCGTGCCGGGCCGGGTGGTGCCGATGAAGCGGGCGGCGCGGCCCTCCACGTTCACGGCCGCCATGGCGACGCGGCCCTGGCTGGCGGAGAAGGACACCCCCACCGGCCCTTCAGGAGCCAGCACGGACAGGGCGATCCGGCGGGTGACGCCGGGGGCCACCGCGATGCCGCGGGCTCCCACGGCGGGGATCTCGCCGTCGGGCCCGAGCAGCGTGAGGTCGACGATGGCCTCGTTGGCATCACTGTTGGTGATGATGAGCTCCGCGTCTCCGGGATCCGTCACCAAGATGGTGCCGGCGGCCGAGGCCGGGGCGCAGGGGGCGAAGGTTCGGACGGGGCCGGCAGCGTAGACCCCTGCCACGGCCAGGGAATCCGCTCGCAACGTGAACGGCCCGCCGATTTCGGAGGCGAACGTGGCGCCGCCGTCGCTGGTGAACAGGAATCCGCCCGAGTTACCGGAGGCGTCCTTGGCAGCAGAGGCGTTGTAGGCGCCGGGGGCAAAGATGTAGGCGTCCCCGGATTGCAGGCAGGTGAGGCGCGTGATGCGCGGCAGATCCACGGCGGCGGAGGCGAGCTTGCGGGCTGGGGTGAGGAGGGACAACCCCACCGTCACCCCGGCGATCAACAGGAAGGCCGCGAGCGAGATCAGGATGCGCTTGGGGTTCATTCGCGGCCTCGTTTCGCGACGGTGGCCCCACCCAGGGTGGGCGCGGCCAGCAGTGCAAGCCCCAGCATGACCAGCAGGTGCAGCGTGAAGCGACCCCAGCGTGGCGCGGGCTCCACCACGAGTTCGCCAGCGCTGGCATCAGCCTGGAAGGTGACAAAGTGCTCATCGAACATCTCCCACCCGAAGAGGTAGGTGCGTTCGAGTTCCTTGCCATCCAGCGTGGCGCGCCAGTTCTCCTCCGAAGGCGCTGCGACGATGAGCTGCCGGCTCTCCGGCCCCTCCGGGAGGCGCCCGTCGGTGACCGGGAAAAGATCTGGGCCCATCACGTTGACCCGGGAGACCAACCCGCTGACGGTCCACACCGTCGACCGGTCATCAGCAGCCGCGCCGATCATGCCCTCGAGATTGTCCAGCAGTGCTTGGTGATCAGCATCGAAGCCGCGGAGCCACAGGTGCGAGACGCCCAGGAGGGTGAGGCGCTCCGCCAGGTCGTCCGGCACGGCGCCCCCCGTGATGGCCTGCGCCAAGGCATTGAACTCCGTGGCGAACCCGCCAGCCGGGTTACGCTCTCCCGTGCCCCACCTTGGCTGCCGGGCGTCGATCACATTCCAATCCACCGTGCCGTCTGGGGCCATGTCGAGGGCGAGCGTGCGGGTGTCGCGGGGGGAGCTCATGACGTCGCGGACATACCCGGGCAGCACGCTGGTCACGGATTGAACGGGCCCGTTGAAGCCGATCCACGCCCAGGTGCCCAATGCCAGCAGCCCGGCGAGAACCAGCGCGAGCACGACGGGGCGCCGCTTCTCCGCCTGCCGTTCGGTGAGGACGACGGGTGCCAGCAGGGCGGCGACCACGAGGAGCGCCCACGGTGAGAGCAGCACCCGCGCGCTGCCGCCGTCGACCTGGACGATGATGCGGGACAGGAGCGTGCCGATGATCAGCGGCGCCGCAACGGCCACCATCACGACAATCCATTCGCGCCTCGGCAGGCGCGAGGCGGCGAGCAGCGCGGCAACTCCGAGCACGGCGAAGAACGCCACGTTGGCCCACACCGGGAGCCCCGACGGCAGGATGCGGCCCACGATGAGGGCGTAGGAGGCGGGCGGGAAATCCGGCCAAGCCAGTGGGTCCACACCGGTCAGGAAGCGCCCAGGGAGGCCAAGGAACGACGGCATCCAGGGGGCCATGAACAGCCACGCGGGCAACAGCCCAACGGCGACATCGACGATCCGTTGCCGGTGCCGCACGGCCCAGACGACGCCAGCGACGGTGGCCAGCACCAAGGCCAGCGGCCACACCACGGACACGACGACGAGCCAGAAGCCTGCCCCCGCTGGGGCGCGCAGCCGCTCAGCGCCTTCGGCGTCGTTGCGGATCACAGCCAGAACTGCTCTGACGAGCAGCGGGCCGGTGACGGCCAGCACCATGCCACTGATGTCGCCTGCCGTGACCAGGCCCAAGAGGATCGTGGCACCAGCCCACACGAGACCGACGGCGGCGGCCAGGCCGCTGGGGACGTCGAGGCGCCTGAGCAGAGCCATGGCGGAGACGGCCGCGAGCAGCGGGGTCATCACCACGGCCAGGAATTGGAACCACCCGGGGCTCCCCAACCCGGCCAGCGAGGAGAACGCGGCGAATCCCAGCCAAGGTGCCTCGCCCGTCAGGTAGGCCTGCCAGGCGGCGCCCAACGACGACGGCGCCGGCAGCATCCCGCCACCCGAAACCGGCCCGGCGCCCAACAGGGTTCGGCCAGCGATGAAGGCCGCGATGAGCAACACCGCCACCAACGCCGTCGTGGGTGAGAAGACGCGGCGCTTGATCTGGGCGCCGGCGAAATCATCTCCGGTCAACTCATCGATGGAGGTGCCGGACGGCGCCTCGGTGAGGTCGCGGTACCGCTCGGAGATGCCATGGCCCAGCTTGTCTGCGGCATTGCGCAGCGGCCACCACCTGTTGGGCAGCAGATCCGATGGGGTGAGATCCTCCTCCGGCAGGCGCGCCTTCAGCGCAGCCGTCTGATCAGCGGTGGCACGATAGCGGCGCAGCGCCCGCAGCTCTGCCATCGCGAACGCAGGCGATTTGGCCAGCAGGAAACCCACCGTGCGCATGACTGACGAGGCGGTCAGCCCCAGAGGCGACGCACCCCGAGCGCCCGCCACCCGAAGGGCCGCGAGCCTGTCGTCGACGTGCGGGTGCTGATCCTGCGGGCGCTCCCCGGTGCGGCCAGCGCGGCGGTGGTGCAGCGCGGCTGCCGGCCAGGTGAGGACGCGGAACCCGACGGCGTTGGCCCGCCAGCACAGATCCACGCCGTCGCGGTGGCGGGCAACTTCCGGGGCCAGCCCACCGATCTCGCGCCAGGCCTCGCCACGAATCAGGAGGCCAGCCGTCGAGGCGCCAAGCACGTCGCGGGCCTCCGTCTGCCCCTGATCGATGTCGCCCTCCTCCACCATGGGCACCCGCAGGCCGCCCGGCGTGATGGCCTGGCCGACCTCCGAGAGGGTCTCCGGGTAGTTGCGGCGTTTGGGTTGAAGGAGCTTCGGCACCACGATGTCTGCTTGACGTGCGCCGTCGAGAAGTTCGGTCAGCGCATCCTTGCGCGGGGCCGAATCGTCGTGGAGGAGCCAGATCCATTCCGGTTCGGCATCCACCAACGCCAGATCCACTGCCCCACCGAACGTGACGTCCGCGGTTGCTTCCAGGAATTCGTCGACGACCCCCTCAGCGTGGGCCTTCTGCACAAGGGAGGCAGTGTCGTCCGTTGAGCCCGTGTCCACCACGACGATGCGGCCGGGCCGGGTTGTCAGCATCGCCAACGAGAGGAGTTGGCGGGGCAACCATTCCGCTGCGTTGTGGGTCACCATGACCGCCACCACGGATGAGGGGTCAATATCAGGGACGTCTGAAACGGGGTCGTCAGCGTCAATCCACGACCACAGGTCGTCTTCGATCACCCCGCGCTGAGGTGCCTCGCTCACGGAGGCTCTCAGCCGGCAGCGCGCTTGAGCTTGCGGCGTTCCCGCTCCGAGAGGCCACCCCAGATGCCGAACCGCTCATCGTGTGCGAGAGCGTACTCAAGGCATTCGGTGCGGACAGTGCAACTCAGGCAGACCCGCTTTGCGTCCCGGGTCGACCCGCCCTTCTCAGGGAAGAAGGCTTCAGGATCGGTTTGGGCACATAGGGCCTCTGCCTGCCATGCAAAAGCTCCTTCATCGCTGAAAAGCTCCCATGCGTCGTCCATGTACCCCTCCTTTCTTGCCTTGAATTACACACGAGTGATTTTGATCGGTCAAGTGGAAGCCGGATATCCGTCACTCCGAATCGCCACTCGGGCGTGTCGGGCTTGATTTCAGCCCCCAACCTAGGCGTACTGCGCGCCGGCCTCGGTTCTGACGACATCCACCAGCTGCCTGATCCGCTCGGCATCTTCGAGCCGGGACACCAGCGTGGCCGTCTGCGTGGCAACCACGAGGCAATCCGTGAGGCCCAAGGCGGCCACCACGTGATCTGGCCCAGCCGCGTTGACGAGAATGCACCCCGAGGAGTCAAGCGCGACCGTCCGGCCATCGACGGCGTTGCCGGATTCATCTTGGGTGAAGAGCTCCGCCAGGGACAGGAAGCCGCCCACGTCCTTCCAATCTATGTGGAGGCCCACGCTCACCACCTCGGCATCCGTCCGGCCAACGGAGGCCGGCTCCATCACGGCGTAGTCAACCGAGATCTTGCGCAGCGTGGGGAACAGTTCATCGAGGCGCTCAGGCTGGGCCACGATCTCACGCACCGTGGCAGATGTTTCTGGCAGCAACTGATCCAGCTGGCTGAGCAGCGTGGCGGCACGCCACACGAACATGCCGGCATTCCACCAGTACTCCCCCGAATTCAGGTACTCCTGCGCCACCTCGAGGCTGGGCTTCTCCCTGAACTCGGCCACCCGATGCACGCCCGGGAAGCCCTCCAGTTCCTCCGCCCGGTGCAGATAGCCGTAGCCGGTGTGCGGGGAGGTGGGCACCACACCCAGCGTGACCAACGCGTTGGGGCGCGCCTCCGCCACCTCGAACGCGGTGGTGAGCGAGCGTTGGAACTCCTCAACAGGCTCGATGATCTGATCCGCGGTGACCATCGCCACCACGGCCTCTGGGTTGCGATCAGCCACGACGGCGGCGGACCAGGCAACCGCGTTCAACGAATCGCGGCCCTCCGGCTCGCCGAGGATGTTGCCTGCGGCGAGTTCTGGCAGTTGCCGGGCCACGTCGTCGGCGTAGGCGCGCCCGGTGCACACCAGAATGTTGTTGGCGTCCACCAGGCCGATCAGCCGCTCGTAGGCGAGCCGCAGCAACGACTTGCCCTCGAAGATCTCCAGCAACTGCTTGGGCCGCCCCTGCCGCGACAGCGGCCACAACCTGGTACCGGATCCCCCGGCCATGATCACAACGTAACGCATGCCCAAACCCTAGCCGTCTAGGCTGACAGCCATGCTCATCTCCGCACTACAGAAGCGCGCAGCAACCCACGGGCCGCAGCCGTTCATCACCTACTACGACGGGGCGGATGGCTCGCGCATCGAGTTGTCGGCCATCACGTTCGCGAACTGGGTGGACAAGACGGCCAACCTCATTGCCGATCTGGGCTTCGACGACGGCGAACCCATCGACATCGCGCTGGCCGAGAGCCACCCGGGGCATTGGGTGACGCTGGTGTGGATCGCCGCGGCCTGGCAGCGGGGTTGCCCGGTGAACGCGGGCGTGACGGGGGCAGACTTCCTGGTGGTGGGGCCGGGCGACGACCGGCGGGCTGAGTTCACGGTCGCGTGCTCGCTGCACCCGTTGGGGTTGGGCTTTCCGGTGCCACCTGAGGGCGCCGTCGACTATCGGGAGGTGCTCATGCAGCCTGACCTCCACGATGTCGCCTTGGATGGAGAGGCCTACGAGTGGGACGGCGAGGCCGCGCGTGTCGTCGAGGGTCGAGACTCGCGGGTGCTACTGCGTGATCCGGTTGCGGGGTGGGATGTGGTCGCCGAGGCGCTGGTGTCGCCTGCTGTTGGCTTGGGCTCCACTGTGGTCGCGGTGAACGTGTCCGACGAGCAGGCCGCGAGGATCGTCGCCGACGAGAAGGTCGCCGATTCCTGAGGAGCGCCAGACTTCGATGGCGACTTCGTCGCGGGACGCTCCTCAGGAACCGTGCGTCGGCTCAATCAGCGATCAGGCGTGCTTCTCGCCTTCCGCGGCTTCCTGAGCGTGCTCGCGCAGATCTGTCTTGACCTCGCCCTCACGGACCGCACCCTCGGCGGGTTCTTGCGCATGCACGCGCGGCTCTTCGCCCTCGTTCAACTGCGGATCAGGGTGTTCAGTCGTCATGGTGGCCTCCTGGTTGGCGTCGACGGCCGCGAGTGCGGCGCCTCCACCCAGTGTCGCAAGCATCTGGCGAACATTCGAGAGCTGCGCGGTGATCGAATCGCGGCGCTGGGTCAACGCCGCAAGCTCGCGGTCCGAATCGCGACGGATGCGTTCAGCCTGCGTGCGGGCCTCGCCGATCAGTTCCTCGGCTTCCGTCTGAGCCTTGGTGCGAATCGCTTCAGCCTGCGAGTTGGCGTCCGAGATCACGCGCAGCGCGTCGTTCTCCGCACCGCGCAGGTTCTCCTCCGCCGCGTTGAGCTGCTCCTCGCGCTGACCCATCGCCAAGGTGAAATCTGCGGCCGCGGCGTCGCGGCGTTCCGCGAGCGTCCGCTCGAAATCTGCCGCCGCCTGTGCTGCACGCGCCTGCTGCGACTCGTAGACGGCCTCGGCCTCCTCGCGGCGGGCGGCGGATTCGCGATCCGCGTTGTCCAGCAGCTCATCCGCGCGACGCTGGGCGCCCGTGAGCTTGGCTTCGGCATCTGCATCTGCCGCGCTGCGGGTGTCGACGGCGTAGCGATCCGCCTCGGTGAGCGCCGCCTGCGCCTTCTTCTGGGCCTCATCGACCAGCTGGTCCGCCTTCTCCTTGGCGGCGCGCTTCAACTCTTCAGCCTCCTGCTCAGCCAAGGACAGGATTTGACCCACGCGTTCGCCCAGATCCTCGAACGTTGGCCGCGACACCATGGTCTTGGCGCGCGATTCCTCTTCGGCCCGGCTCTTGGTCTGGGCAAGCTCCGCGGCGAGCTGCTCCCGTTCGGCCGCTGCCTCCCTGAGCTTCACCGCCGACTCTCCCAGCTCAGCCCGGGCGGAATCCAGGGCCTGCTGCAGGGTGGCGATCTCAGCATCGACCTGGGCGGGCTCATAGCCGCGCAGCACGGTGCGGAAGGTGGAGGTCATGATTCATCCTCATCTTGGGTGGTGTTGGGCACGGCGAGCGCTTCGATCACGCCGGACAAGCTGTTGAGTTGCACCGTGATGTCATCGCGGCGCTTGGTGAGCCCGGCAACCTCTTCGCGGGCGGCGGTCAGCATCTCGCGCGCCTGGGTGCGGATGGTTTCCGCCTCGACGCGGGCATCTGACAGGAGTTGCACGGCCTCTTCGCGGGTGGCCCGGGTGCGTTCGTAGGAGGCCTTCTGGCTGCGCTCGAGCTCTGCCATCAGTTGCTCTCGCACCATGGAGGCGCTCGATTCCGCTTGGGCGATGCGCTGTTCTGCCCGTTCGACGATGGCCTCAGCCTCGCGCCGGGCCCGCTCGACGATGTCTGCAGCCTGCTGATCAGCCTCGGCCCGCGCACGCTGGGCGTGCTGGGTGGCGGCGCTCAGCTCAGCATCTGCTCGCCCGCGCACATCGTGCGCCTCCACCTCTGCGGCACGCAGCCGGCGGCGGGCCGCGTCGATGGAGCGCTGCGCGGTGGCCGACAGCTTGGAGCGCAGCTCAGCGGTGCGGCGAGCCTGCTCGAGATGCGCCTGATGTTTGCGGTGGGCCACATCCGCCTGGGCCCCATCGAGGAGCGCGGCCACGGTGGTTTGGGTCCACTCCATCTGCCCGGCTGCTTCGGCCAACTGGGCATCTGCCTCCGCCTGCGCCTCTGCCGTCAGTTGTGCAACGTGCTGCTGGGTGGCGTTGCGCTGCTGCTCAAGCTCCGCCTCGACAGCCGCACGCTGGGCGGCGAGCTGCGCTGCGGTCTCCTGTTCGAGCCGGCTCACTTCGCCGCGACGCAGCGCCGCGTCGTGGGACACCTCGGCACTCAGCCGCGACATCTCCTCACGGTGGCTCGCAGAACGGCTGGCGATCTCCTGATCAACCCCGGCCCGCAGGGCATGCGCCTCAGATTCCTGCCCGGCGCGCCACTCAGCCACCTCGGCGCGCACGCGCACGCTCTCCTCCTGGGCTTGCGCCACCATGCGGGCGGCTTCTGCCCGAGCTTCCTCGACGCGCCGCGCGGCCTCCGCCCGGGCGTCGGCGATCACCTCATCCGCACCCTGCTGGGCGCTGCCGGTGATCTGACCCGCCTGGGCCACAGCCTCCGCAAGGGTGCGTTGGGCATCTGCCTGTGCCTCTTCGAGACGGTGCCGGGAGAAGGTGACCTCACCGGCGATCTCGTCGCGCTCATGGATCAGGGAGGCCGTCTCCTGACGGATCCGATCAGCCTCGTCCTGAGCTTCCCGTCGCAGCTTGTCTGCCAGCTGTTGGGCCTGGAGCAGAACATCCGTGGCAGCCCTGGAATCCGTGGCGCGGGAGGCGCTCTCAGGGTTCTGCCAGGGGTTCATGGTCTCCATCTCCGCATGCGACATCTGCTGTTTCAACGGGCTGAATCTGTGCGTTCGGGCAGCCCTTTGATAAAGCCGTAACCCCACGCCATATGCATGATACCCAGCACCAGCGGGAGGTGTAGCCGCGCCCGTGGAGTCACCTCCATGGTGGCAGTTGCCGCGGTGAGGAACGCCAGGTACACCAGCGGCGCCACCAGCGCTGCGGTGAGCAGACGGCTGCGCAGCACCAGGCCGAGCAGCCCGACGGCGAACCCACCCCCCACGCCAGCCACGGCAAGTGGCGGGGCCAGGTAGCGCAGCGACAAGGTGTCTGGATGGCGGCGGGCCACCTCTCGGCGCCACTGCCCCGTCGTGAAGAACTGCTTGAGCAAAGCCCGGTAGCTGTTGCGGGGGCGGTAGACGACGCGCAACTCCGGCGAGAAGTACACGAGGTGCCCGGCGGCACGCAGCCGGTAGTTCAGTTCCCAATCCTGCGCGCGGTGCAGGGACTCGTCGAAGCCCCCCACGGAATCGAGCACGTCCTTGCGGAAGACGCCAAGGAAGACGGTGTCTGCTGGCCCGGCGGGCGTGTCCTCGATGTGAAACCCGCCGCCGCCCAGCCCAAGCTTGGAGTTGTAGGCAGCGGCGATGGCCTCAGAGAGCGGTGTGGTGCCCTGTGCATCCATGAGGCCGCCGACGTTCGCGGCGCCGGTCTCTTCGAGAAGCCGCACCGCCGTCGAGATGTACCCGGGGCTGAGTTCGCCGTGCCCATCCACGCGCACGATCACGTCATGGCGCGCGGCCTGGATGGCGATGTTGAGCCCCACCGGGGTGAATCCCTTGGGGTTGTCCAGCACCCGGATCCGCGGATCCGCCGCTGCGAGCTCATCAGCGATTTCGCGCGTCCGGTCAGAGCTGGGCGCCACGGCGAGCAGGATCTCCAGGTCACCTTCGTAACCCTGACCGATGACGCGTTCGACGGCGGCCCGCAGGTGGGCTTCCTCGTTGCGGATCGGCATGACCACGCTGACGCTCTGCACCACCCTGGGCTCCCTTCTCCGGGGCTCACTCTAGTGGCTCTGGGATCAGGGAACCGAGCAGACAAGTTCCACATCGTCGGCTGGGCTGACCGATTCGCCAGCAGGTGCCGCGGGCGACTCCTCGGAGCCGGCCGCAGGCGACTCCGAGGCCGCTGCGCTCTCCACGACGGCGGGCTCAGCAGACCCCGTAGTTTCGGCTGCTGGCGAGACCGGCGCGGGAGTGTTTGCCGGAGTGGTTGTGGGCGCCGGGTTGGCCTCGTCAAGCGCCGCGGATTCGGCGATCTTGTCCTTCACAGTGCTGCGGATGAGCGTGAAATCTGGATCCGCCGGGGTGATCAGGGGCGGGGAGAAGTTCACGGAGGTGATCTTGAGGTCCTTGGCGCGCAGCGCCAATTCGGCCAACTCCATCACCTCACCGGTGCCCACATCCGTGCTCAACAGATCCTGCCCAGCCTTGGACAGATCCACGAACTTCGTGGCCACCGTCCCGGGGTCCAGTTGCTTGGCCATGGCCGACATGACGCACTTCTGGCGCACCATCCGCTCGTAATCCGAGCTCTCGGCGCGCGAGCGGGCGAACCACAGCGCGTGGTAGCCGTCGAGGTGCACGTTCTCGCCAGGCTCGATGTAGCCGTGGATCTTGGAGCCGCCGCCGCCCATGGGGATGGGCTTGCCCACGTTGAGCCGGATGCCGCCCATGGCGTTGATGAGGCTCTGGAAGCCGGCCATGTCGATCATCGCGTAGTAGTTCAGTTCGAGGCCGAGGGTCTCCCCCACCGCCTCCTTCATGGCTTGGAGGCCGGCGTCCACCCCGTCGTCGTAGAGGTCTGCGTGCTCCACACCCAGCGTGTAGACGCCGTTGAGGAGGCACTCGTTGTTCTCGCAGACGTAGCCGTTCCGGTACAGGGACCGAAGCGGTGAGGAGAGCGGGAACCGAACCTTCTGGAGGTTGCGCGGCAGGCCGAAGAGGACGGTGCGGCCGGTCTCAGCGTCCACCGATGCCACGTTGATGGAATCCGGACGCAGCCCGTCGCGGCCGTCCGCGCCGTCGACCC
The DNA here is from genome assembly GCA_030538315.1 of Propionibacteriaceae bacterium. Classification (GTDB taxonomy): domain Bacteria; phylum Actinomycetota; class Actinomycetes; order Propionibacteriales; family Propionibacteriaceae; genus Arachnia. The sequence goes on along the minus strand of JAUNUF010000023.1, from coordinate 15,829 downwards.
CGAGCAGGAGCACGTTGTAGCGGCCAGCCTTCACCTCGATGTCGCCGCCGCCCTGCAGCACGAAGCCCACGTTGCCGGCCGCTTGGAAGCCGCTGGCGGCCACCGTGGTGACGCCACCCATGCCCAGCGCGAGCGCCAGGGTGGTTGCCGTCAAGCCAAGGCGGGCCTTCTGCCCGAGCTTGAGCGGTGAGGCGAGGTGCCAGGCATCCACCAGGAGCGCCAGCCATCCGATGAACAGCACCCACAGCGTCACGCGCACGACACCGGCGACGGCGGGGTTGAGCAGCAGCCCGACGGTGGGGCCGCGGAACAGCAGCAGGCCCAGCATCACCAGCAGCGCCAACGCTACGAAGGCCAGGTAAACCCGGCCCGCAATGCGCCCGATGCCGCGGTGGCCCGCAAACGACTGAACAGAGCCGGGCAGCACCGCAGACATCAGGACGAAACCGAACGCGCGCCGCATCTGGAGCCGGCGCGCTCGTTCTGTCTTGCTGGATGGCACGGGAGATGTCTCCTTGAGGCTGAGATCGGGTGACCCCAAGTCTCGCCCCACCCCTACCTCCGGCTGTTTCGCCACGCCGGAGTTGCCGAGGTTCAAGATGCAATAGGTAGCCTTGGGCGCTGGAACTAGGAGGCAGCGTGCCACGAGACGACGACCTGGATTGGCTGTACCGGAAGGACGAGCCACAGCGGGATGAGCCCACGTCCGTGCTGCCGCCAGAGGAGATTGAGGCACTGCGCCGCCGAGAAGGTCTCCGCGCAACAGGGCAGGGATACCCGCAGGCAGCACCTGCCCCTCTGCCCCCTTCGCCTGCGCCGCCCGCCCAGCCACCGGTGGCTCCGCCGCAGCCGCCTCGCACCCGCAGGCGACGCCGTCGGCCCGTGCTTCGGCTCTTCACCACGGTGCTCATCCTGTGGCTGGCCTTCTTGATCGGCGCACCGCTCTACGCCTGGACGACAGGGTCGAAGATCGACGCCACGCCGGCCGGCGACAGGCCAGCTGAGCAGCCCGGCACCACCATCCTGTTGGTGGGATCCGACGGCCGCGACAACCTCAGCGCCGAGGACCGATCCCGGCTGGGCACCGGCAGCACCGAGGGGCAGCGCACCGACACCATGATGCTGCTGCACACCCCCGCCACCGGCAAGCCGGTGCTGTTGAGCCTCCCCCGAGACTCCGTCGTTCAGATCCCCGGCCGCAAGAGGAACAAGCTCAACGCCGCCTACGCGTTCGGTGGCGCCCCTCTGCTGGTGGAAACCATCGAGGCCAACACCGGCGTGCGGGTGGACGGCTATCTCGAGGTGGGCATGCTCGGCATCGTCGACGTGGTGGATGCCGTGGGCGGCGTGGAGGTCTGCCCCGAATTCGACATCAACGACAAGGACTCGCACCTCACCCTCTCCAAGGGCTGTCAGACGGTCGACGGCGTGACCGCCCTGGGCTACGTGCGCATGCGCAAGGTGGATCCCAAGGGAGATTTCGGCCGCGTCGAGCGGCAGCGCGAGACCATCGGCTCCATCATGAAGAAGGTGGCCAACCCCCTGACGGTGCTCAACCCGGTGCGCTACTGGAACCTCAACATGGCCGCCTCGAAGTCGCTCACGCGGGGCGAAGGCACCTCGCTTGGCGCCATGATCCCCGTGGGCACCGGCTTCCTGAGCGTCATGACCGGTTCGGGCCTCAGCCTGACCGTGCCCGGCAGCACCGCGAACAACAGCCTCGGCTCCGTGGTGGTGTGGGACGAGAGCGCCAGCAAGGAGATCTTCGGCGCGATGGCAGCAGGCGACACCACCGGCCTGGAGAAGTACCGCAAGTAGCGGCTACGAGCCTGAGGCCTCCCGGACGACGGCGCCCTTCGCGTGCGCCGCGTCTCGGAGTTGCTCCTGGAAATCCAGCATGCGCTCGGTGAGCGCCTCGTCCCCGACGGCGAGCATCCGCACGGCGAGCAGCCCGGCGTTGCGCGCATTCCCAATGGCCACCGTCGCCACGGGCACTCCGGCCGGCATCTGCACGATGGACAGCAGCGAATCCATGCCGTCGAGATACTTGAGCGCCACGGGCACGCCGATCACTGGCAGAGGCGTCAACGAGGCGAGCATGCCCGGCAGATGCGCGGCACCGCCTGCGCCCGCGATGATCACCTTGATGCCCCGCTGGTGGGCCTCGCGGCCGAAGCGCACCATGTCTTCCGGCATGCGGTGGGCCGAGACGACATCCGCCTCGAAGGGGATTCCGAACTCCCCCAGCGCGTCTGCTGCGGCGGACATGGTGGGCCAATCCGAATCAGACCCCATCACGATCGAGACGAGCGGCTCAGGCATCCGGATCTCCCATCAGGTAGTTGGCGGCGTGCCGGGAACGACGCCGCACATCCTCGACATCCGTGCCGAGGCAGGTGACGTGGCCCACCTTACGGCCCGGCTTGACCTCCTTGCCGTAGAGCTGCACGCGCACCTCCCTGTCACGGGCGAACACGTGCTGCAAGGCACCGGTGAGATCTGCCTCGGCGCCGCCCAGCACGTTGGTCATCACCACAACATCTGCCCGCATGGCCGGCGAGCCCAGCGGAAGGTCCAGAACGGCCCGCAGGTGGTTCTCGAACTGGCTGGTCAGCGCGCCGTCGATGCTCCAGTGGCCCGTGTTGTGGGGGCGCATGGCCAGCTCGTTGACCACGATGCGGCCATCGCGGGCCTCCATGAGTTCGACGGCGAGCACACCCACCACGCCCAACTCCGTGGCGATGCAGATGGCCATCTCCTGCAGGCCCACTGCCGCGTCCGGATCCAGCCCGGGCGCAGGAGTGACGGTCTCGACGCAGATGCCATCCTCCTGGATGGTCTCGCTGATGGGATAGGCCACCACCTGCCCCGACGCGGAACGCACCACGATGGCGGACAGCTCGCGCGCGAAGTCGATGAACTCCTCCGCCACGATGCGCACGCGCTCGCCCGCCGAGGTCTCGGCCAGCCCGTCGAATGGCAGCCCGGCTTCTTCAGGCCCGGCCAACTTCCAGACGCCCTTGCCGTCATAGCCGCCGCGAGAGGTCTTGGCGATGATGGGCCAGCCCTGCTCTTCCCCGAACGCCACGAGATCCGCGGGTGAGTCCGCGACGGCGAACGCCGGGCACGCCACGCCCAACTCCGCCATCTTCTCCCGCATCTCCGCCTTGTCCTGCGCGTAGCGCAACGCGGCGGAGCCGGGGCGCACCGCGACCCGCTCCGCGAGGATGTCGAGGTGGCGGGTGGGCACGTGCTCATGGTCGAAGGTCAGCACGTCTGCGCCGTCGATGAGGCGCAGCAAGGTGCTGAGCTCCCGGTAATCCCCCACGAAGTGATCAGGGATGACCTGCGCGGCGGACACATCTGGCCCTTCGGCGAGCAGCCGTACGTCGATGCCCAGCGGGATGGCGGCCTGCTGCATCATGCGGGCGAGCTGGCCGCCGCCCGCAATGGCCAGTGAGTAGCGTCGAGTCACGCCCGGCAGACTACTCGTCTGAGGCGTCTGGCGCCCCGTGCGTGTCATAGAGGAGATCGTTGATGGCCACGTGCACCCGCTCCACGCGCGGCACATCCGGCAGCACGAGGGGCTGCCCAGCCGCGGTCTCGAGGATGAGCGTGCCGCACCCAAGCATCCGGTCTGTCAGCGATCGTTCATAGTTCACGTTGTTGATGCGGCGCAGCGGCAGATCATGGCCTGTCTTGTTGATGATGCCCCTGCGGGTCACGATGCGCCTGTCCGTGATGGTGTAGGTGGCTGTGAGCCAGCGTAGGAAGGGCAGCAGCACCGCGAAGATGAACACCAGCAGGTACACGGCCACCGCGGCGTAGGTTCCCCACGGCTGCCAATCCGGCGGGAAGAACGCGATGGCAAGGCCCAACAGGGAGCTGGCGATGAGCAGGATGAGCACGGGCACGATCAGGGCCTTGCCGTGGGTGCGCATGGACAGCACGACCTGCTCGTCGCGGCCAAGTTGATCCCTCGTGATAGCCATGAACACAGTGTGGCACGCGGCGGTGACTATCCGAGCCGGGCGTGGATCACGTCTCCCACCGCGAAGGTCTGGAGGCCTGCGGCCGTGGCCACCTGGAGCCGGCCGAAGTGGTCCACCCCTCGCCCGGTTCCTTCGACGGTGTGCGCGTCGTCGACCACCACGCTCAGCTGCGCGCCCATGGACGAGCAACGGGCCTCGTACTCCTCGCGGAGCGAGCCGCGCAGCTGCCAAGCGGTGTAGTAGCGGGAGAAGTGGTTGAGCACACCGGCCACGATGCGGCTCTGATCAGTGGTGATCCCTTCCAATGCCAACGAGGTGGCGGTGGGCACGGGCAGCTCGTCTTCGCGGAGCGTCACGTTGATGCCCAGCCCCACCACCGCGCGGGCACCGTCGGGTTGCTCGATGCGCTCCGAGAGGATGCCGCACACCTTCTTGCCACCGATCAGCACGTCGTTGGGCCATTTCAGGGTGACGCGCTGCGGGTTGGGCGCGAGTTCGGCCAGTGCGGAGGACACCGCCATGCCGGCCAACAGCGACAGCCAGCCCCAGTGCAGGAACTCCGGCTTGGGCTTCAACAGCATGGACAGCGAAATCGAGGCTCCCCGTGGCGAGACCCACTGCCTGTCGAGGCGGCCGCGGCCGGCGGTCTGCTCCATGGCGACCAGCGCCGCCCCCTCGCTCTCGCCCTCCCGCGCGCGGGCGCTCAGATCCGCATTGGTGGACCCTGTGGTCTCCACCACGTCCACCCGACGAAAGGTGGCGCCTGGCTCCAGGCGGCTTCTGATGCGGAGGGCGTCTGGCAGTTCAGCTTTCACTCTGAACATCGTAGAGACTCTTGGGTTACCGAAACCTGAGCAGTGCAATTGCAGGCACTTGTTCCCCGCTATGGTGAGGGCCATGGAGATCGACATCCACACCACCGCCGGTCGGATTGCCAATCTCGGAGTGCGCATCGATGAAGCCGTGCACGCCGGATCGGCCGCAGCCGTGGAAAAGCAGCATGCAAAGGGCAAGATGACTGCCCGCGAACGCGTCATGGCCCTCCTTGATGAGGGGTCGTTTGCGGAGTTTGACCAGTTCTCTCGCCACCGTACGAGTGCCTTCGGTATGGACGCACGTCGCCCCTTCGGCGACGGCGTCATCACCGGAACCGGGTCCATCCATGGCCGCCCGGTGTGCATCTTCAGCCAGGACGTGACCATCTTCGGTGGCGCGCTTGGCCAGGTGTACGGCGAGAAGATCGTCAAGATCCAGGACTTCGCCATGAAGACTGGTGTTCCACTCATCGGTATCAATGAAGGCGGCGGCGCCCGCATCCAGGAAGGCGTCGTCTCGCTGGCCCTGTATGGCGAGATCTTCAAGCGCAACACCATCGCCTCCGGCGTGATCCCGCAGATCTCGCTGATCATGGGTGCAGCTGCGGGCGGCCACGTCTACGGCCCCGCGCTCACGGATTTCGTGGTCATGGTGGACCAGACCTCCCAGATGTTCATCACCGGCCCTGAGGTCATCAAGACCGTCACCGGCGAGGACGTCTCCATGGAGGAGCTGGGCGGCGGTCGCACGCACAACACCAAGTCCGGCAACGCCCATTACCTGGCTGCCGATGAGAACGACGCCATCGAATATGTGCGCGATCTCCTCAGCTTCCTGCCGCAGAACAACCTCGAAGACCCGCCCATCTGGGACGACGACGAGGTGGATCTCACCATCACGGATCACGACCGCGAACTCGACCGCCTGATTCCGGATTCCGCGAACCAGCCGTACGACATGCGCGAGGTCATCCGCAACGTGCTGGACGACGAGGACTTCCTCGAGGTCATGCCGCTGTTCGCCGGTTCCATCATCGTCGGCTTCGGCCGCATCGAGGGCCGCTCCATCGGCATCGTGGCCAACCAGCCCACCGTGTTCGCCGGCTGCCTCGACATCGATTCGGCTGAGAAGGCCGCCCGCTTCGTGCGCACCTGTGACGCGTTCAACATCCCGGTGTTGACGTTCGTCGACGTGCCGGGCTTCCTCCCCGGCGTCGGCCAGGAGCACAACGGCATCATCCGCCGCGGCGCCAAGCTGATCTACGCCTACGCGGAGGCCACCGTGCCGCTGCTGACGGTCATCACCCGCAAGGCCTACGGCGGCGCCTACGTCGTCATGGGTTCCAAGCACCTGGGTGCAGACATCAACCTGGCATGGCCCACGGCACAGATCGCCGTCATGGGTGCTCAGGGCGCCGTCAACATCCTGTACCGCAAGCAGCTCTCCGCAGCAGAGGATGCCGAGGCTGAGCGCGCACGCCTGATCCAGGAGTACGACGACGAGCTGACCAACCCCTACGTCGCGGCAGATCGCGGCTACGTGGATCAGGTCATCTACCCGCACGAGACCAGGGCCCAGGTCATCCGGGCGTTGCGTCTGCTGCGTTCCAAGCGCGATGTCCTGCCTCCCAAGAAGCACGGAAACATCCCGCTATGACCGACGAACAGGTGCAGGAAAGCAAGCCCCTTGAGTTCGGGAAGGCCAACCTCACCGAGGAGGAGATGGCGGCGATCACGGCTGTGCTCGTCGCCGCCTCCCGCGCAGATACGCTGCGTTCGGCGGATGACCGTCCGTTGGCTGGTGGTTGGAAGTCCTACTACCGCACGGTGCGCGGCCCGCTGATCAGCGGCCGCGATGCCTGGCGAACCTTCACTCGCATCTGAGCTTGATGCGGGTCATTCTGGCGTCGAAATCGCCGGCGCGGCTGCACGTGTTGCGCCACGCCGGCCTCAACCCCGAGGTCATCGTCTCTGGGTATGACGAGAGCCAGATCATCGACGTGGTGCCCACTCGCCTCGCCGCCAGATTGGCGCAGGCGAAGGGCACCTCTGTCGTTCCCGGGCTCGAGGGTGATTTCGTGTTGTTCGCCTGCGACACCGTGCTTGAGTTCGAGGGCCGGGCACACGGCAAGCCCGGTACCGAGGAGGCCGCCATCGAGCGCTGGCTGCGCATGCGCGGTGATCAGGGCATCCTGCACACCGGCCACTACGTGGCGGTGCATCAGGGCGAGCGCTACTCGGAGCAGACGCGGGTGGGCTCGACGGTGGTGCGCTTCGCAGATCTGTCGGAGGACGAGATCCGGGCCTACGCAGCCACCGGCGAGCCGCAGAAGGTTGCCGGCGGATTCACCATCGACGGCCGCGGCGGGGCTTTCGTCACGGCCATCGAGGGCGATCCCTTCAACGTGTCCGGCATCTCCCTGCCGTTGGTGCGGCAAATGGTGATCGACGCCGGCGTCCCATGGCACACGCTGTGGGATCCGGCGCCGGCTGGCTATCCGTCGGTGTAGAAGACCCAGGTGATCTCATCGCCGAAATCTGCCGGCTGGTAACGCATGGCGGCCCAGGCAGCATCCGGAGTGCCATGTTCGATGCCGATCCAACCCTCGTTGCACTCCCCGACCTTCAACTGCTTCTCCTTGAAGACTGGCTGGAACTCGTCGCTGGCAGGGAACTCGTCCACTCGGAGGTATCGGGTGTCGTCGAACGTCTGGGTCTCGCCGTCGAAGACCCCGAAGCGCCAGGGATTGGTGCTGGTGCGGGTGGTGCCGTCAGAGTTGGCTCCAGGGTGAGGCGAGGCGTAGCAGACCTTCACGTGAACCCCTGTGGCGGTACCCAGATCGTTGAACCGCTGTTCGAGGACGGAGACGTCGAAGTACTGCAGATGGAAGGTGCCGGGCGGCTCAGCAGTGGCGGTCACCGGTCCGGTGGGTCGGGCGACGGGCGGCTCGTCGGTCGCTAGAGGGAACCCGGTGGGCTCCGGGGTGGAGGGCTGAGGGCTGGTGGGATCCACGCTCGGGTCCGTCACAGTGACGCTGGGGTCAGGGCTGGGTGTCGTGGTGGGCTCACCGGTCGGCTCGTCGGTGCTCGTGACCGAGGGGCTGGGGGGCGTGGCGACCTGGCCACCATTGTCCCAATCAATGAGCTGGCTGCCGACCACGCCGATGCCGATGACGGCCACGGCGGCGGCGACGCCACGAATGACGTAGCTGCGTGTGCGGGTCTGGAGCGCCGTGCCTGCAGGGGCCACGTCGTCGAGGATGTTGTTCAGCATGTCGTCTGCGTGGGGCAGATCGCGCTGGGGCGGGAGATTGAGCTTGTCGTTCATGTCAGGCCTCCTGGCCGAGAAGGTGGGCCACCTCAGAGGTGGCGAGAGTCTTGCGGGCCCGCGCGAGGCGGGACTTGACGGTGCCAACCGGCACCTTGAGGGCGGCGGCGGTCTCGGTCATCCCGAGGCCGGCCCAAGCGACCATCTCGATCACCTCACGCTGCTGATCCGGCAACTGCGCCAGCACCTGGTTGATGCGGCGCATGGATGCCTCGTGCGCCACCCAGTCATCGACGTTGCTGTGGGTGTGCTCTGGCTCGCGCTCGGCGCGGCCGACGAGGCGCAGGTGGCGCGTCTGGCCGCGGGTGAGGTTGCGGCACTCGTTGCGGGCCACGCCGCAGAGCCAGGCCAGCGCACTGCCGTGGGTGATCGCGGGGAGAGAGCCCTCCCGGGCGCGTCGCCACACCGTCGTGAAACACGCTTGGGTGGCCTCCTCCGCGGTGGCCCAGGACGCGGTGTGGCGGAACGCGAAGTTGTACACGGCCTTGTGATGCGCTTGGAAGACGGCGCTGAACGCGGCCCTGTCCCCGCGCCACAGGGCGCCCCAGGTCTCGTCGGGCACCGTCGGGTTCATGGTCTCCATTGTCTCGCCCATGAAGGCGGGAAGTGGGGATGTGGCTGCGATGGCATACACCTCAAACCTCCTCGTGTTGTCTCACCCGGTAATGTCCGGCGCCCGACGGCGGGTTCCACGATCGGGGAACTTTTTTCGTGGCCTAGGATCGGCAGCGTGCACAGGATCGGGATAGCGCTCGTGGCCGCCCTCGCGTTGGCGGGGTGTTCGGCCGCGCCAGCGTCGCCTCCGGAGCCGCCAGCGCCGTCGGTCACCGTCACAGCCGCGCCCGACGGTGGGGTGCTGCTGAGCGATCTCGGCTACCAGAACGGGCCCCAGGGCTTCTCCGTCCCGAATGGCACGGAGATCACCGACAGGATCGACTCCTACAACAACGTGACGCTGATCTTCACGGCCCCCTCCGGCGAGGACGTGGCGCAGTACCTGCGCGCCAACCTGACCACCATGGGCTTCGAGATCACCGCAGATGACAACGGGTCCATGCTGTTCACCAACGGACATTGGCAAGGGGCGCTGACCAGCACCGGTGGGCTCGCCGCCGTCTCGCTGCGCACAGACCGGGAAGTCACAGGCTGAGCACAGCCCTGAGCGCGTAGGCTCTGCTCATGGATCCGGATAAGGCGCTCGACCTGTTCACCGTGCTGCTGTGGGCCGGGCTGGGCATGCTGGCCGGCTTCATCGTCTCCTTCTCGCTGCGGATGCTGCTGCGGCTGCTGGTCAAGCGCGCGGCCCGAAAGTTCGTCATCCGCCAGTTGAAGCTCCCGCAGCGCATCTTCTTCGTGCTGCTGGGTGGCGGCTTGGGCGTCTGGTTCATCACCCGGCCCCGCGTGTTCCGAGCCGCCCCAGATTGGCGGCCCATCTTCCTGCACGTCTTCCTGATCGTGATGATCTTCGCCACCGCGCTGCTGCTGACCGGCATCGTGCGGGCCATCAGCGAAACCATCCTGACCAGGGACGACGAAGCTGAGGAGACACCCCACTTCCGGCGGATCCGCACCCAGTTGCAGGTCATCACCCGCGTCACGCTCGCCGTCGTGTGGATCTGCGCCCTGGCGGGAGCCCTGCTGACGTTCCCCGAATTCCGGGCCATCGGCGCCTCCCTGATGGCCTCTGCGGGCCTGCTGTCCATCGTCGCCGGTCTCGCCGCCCAATCATCGTTGGCCAACATCTTCGCCGGCATGCAGATCGCCTTCTCGGATGCGCTGCGCGTGGGCGACCTCGTGGTCTTCGAATCCCAGATGGGATCGGTGGAGGAGATCACGCTGACCTACGTCGTGGTGCGGGCCTGGGATGACCGCCGGTGGATCGTGCCCAGCACCCACTTCACCAGCAAGCCGTTCGAGAACTGGACGCGCCGCGAACCCAAGCTGCTGGGCACCGTCGAGTTCGACCTTGACTGGCTCGCCCCCGTCGAGGCCATGAGGGTGGAACTCACCCGCATCGTGCGTTCCTCAGAGCTGTGGGATGGCCGCACGGCCTCCATGCAGGTCACCGACGCCACGGGCGGCCACATCAAGATCCGCGCGGTGGTCTCCGCCGCCACCTCCGGGCAGCTGTGGGACCTGCGGTGCCTGGTGCGGGAGGAACTCATCGCCTGGCTGCAGCACGAGGCTGTCTACGCGTTGCCTCGAACGCGGCTTGAACCTGAGACGACGACGGCGCCGCCCATCGCCGAGCGCGAAAGCTTTGTGGACCGCATCGTGGCGGAGTGGGAAGAGGAGCAGTCCCTCGAGGAGACCAACGTGGTGCCCGCGGTGCAGGAGTTGGAGGACACCGCCGAGGATGGCACGTTGCCCAAGTGGTTGCACTCCTGGCTGTCGCACCGGCGCCGGCCCGTCGTCGGTTCTGACGAGGAATCCCCGCTGGAGACCACCTTGTCGTCTCGCAGCCCGGAGGCACGGCTCTATTCCGGCTCGCCGGAAGCTGAGGAGCGAGACAGGAAGATGTCTGGCCCCAGCGCCGCGGACATGGCCGAACGGGAGCAGAACGCGGAGCGCAAAGACACCACAACCTGAGCTTCCATCTCTCGAAGTGGGACGAGCTTCTGGACATTTCACCCCCGTGGTGCCCAGCCCACTAGACTCCTGAGCAACAGCCGAATCCAGGAGGAGAAGTGGGCAACGTCGCCATCTCGAAGGTTCTGATTGCAAACCGCAGCGAAATCGCCGTACGCGTCATTCGCGCGGCGCGGGATGCAGGTATCGGTTCAGTAGCCGTCTACGCCGATTCAGATGCAGAGTCGCTGTTTGTCAAGCTGGCCGACGAGGCCTACGCCCTCAATGGGGCAACCCCAGCAGATACCTATCTCAACATCCCCAAGCTGCTCGCCATCGCCGAGCGCGCGGGAGCAGATGCCGTTCACCCCGGCTACGGCTTCCTCGCCGAGAACGCCGATTTCGCCCAGGCCGTCATTGATGCCGGCCTGATCTGGATCGGCCCCCCGCCTGCCGCCATCGAGAACCTCGGTGACAAGGTCAAGGCACGCCATATCGCCCAGAAGGTGGGCGCCCCCCAGGTGCCCGGCACCCCTGATCCCGTGGCAGACGCCAACGAGGTCGTGGCCTTCGCCGAGCAGTACGGCCTGCCCGTCGCCATCAAGGCTGCCTTCGGCGGCGGTGGCCGAGGCCTGAAGGTGGCGCGCACCATCGAGGAGATCCCGGATCTCTTCGAATCCGCCACCCGTGAGGCCGTCACCGCGTTCGGTCGCGGCGAGTGCTTCGTCGAGCGTTACCTCGACAAGCCGCGCCACGTCGAGACCCAGTGCCTGGCGGATCAGCACGGCAACGTCGTGGTCATCTCCACGCGTGACTGCTCGCTGCAGCGCCGCCACCAGAAGCTCGTCGAGGAGGCCCCCGCGCCATTCCTCAACGAGGATCAGGTCAACCTGCTCTACGAATCTTCCAAGGCCATCCTGAAGGAAGCCGGCTACGTCGGCGCTGGCACCTGTGAGTTCCTCGTGGGCACGGATGGCACCATCTCGTTCCTCGAGGTCAACACCCGCCTCCAGGTGGAGCACCCCGTCTCCGAAGAGGTCACGGGTATCGATCTGGTGCAGGAGATGTTCCGCATCGCCTCCGGCGAGGAGATCGGCTACACGGATCCCGAGGTCCGCGGCCACTCCATCGAGTTCCGCATCAACGCCGAGGACGTGGGCCGCAACTTCATGCCGGCCCCCGGCACGCTCGTCAAGTGGCAGGCACCCACCGGCCCCGGCGTCCGTGTGGACGAGGGCTACCACGCCGGCATGACCGTGCCCGGCGCGTTCGACTCGCTGGTCGCCAAGGTCATCGTCACCGGCGCGGATCGCGAGCAGGCCATCTCCCGCTCCCGCCGCGCGCTGGCTGAGCTGGTCATCGAGGGCATGCCCACCGTCGTGCCGTTCCACAAGGTGGTGCTGGATGATCCGGCCTACTCGGCACCGGATGGCAACTTCGCGGTGCACACCCGCTGGATCGAAACCGAATTCGCCACGGAGATCCCGGCCTACACCGGCCTCCTCGGTGAAGAGGACGACGAGGAAGAGCCCGAGGTCATCACCGTTGAGGTCAACGGCAAGCGCGTCGAGGTGAAGCTGCCTGGCGGCTTCGGCGGCGGCCGTCCCGCGGCGAAGGCCAAGGCCAAGCCCACCAAGCGGGATCGCGGTGGTTCGAAGGTGTCGGCACCCAGCGGCAACGCACTCACCTCGCCCATGCAGGGCACCATCGTCAAGGTCTCCGTCGAGGAGGGCCAGCAGGTCTCCGAGGGCGACACCATCGCCGTCATCGAGGCCATGAAGATGGAGCAGCCGCTCAACGCCCACCGCGATGGCGTGGTCACTGGCCTGAAGGTGGAGGCCGGCCAGGCCGTCACCGCTGGCGAGACCCTCTGCGAGATCGTCGACGCCGAGTAACAAAACCCCAAGCCACGAACGCCGACGGTGCCCGCCGCGGCCGCGTTCGTGTGGTTGAGAGGTTCGGGGTGGGGCGCAGGCATATCCTGTTGGGACGCAAAGGATGGGGGTGGCATGGCGGTCGGCGGTTTTTTAACGATCATGTTCATCATGGTGTTCGTGTCGATCGTCCTGGGTTTGGTGCGCGGCACGCAGTCGTCGCTGGGCGGCCGCGGCTACGACGACCAGTACCCGCCGCTCGACCCTCGCCGCCACCCCCAACTGGGTCAGGGCCCCAACCAGCAGTTCTACGGCCCGCCCGTGATCGGGTACGGGCACCCTCAGGGCTATGTGCAGCGTTACGGGCAGGGCTATGGCCAGGGATACGACCCGGCAGCGATGCAGCCCGTGTCGCCTGCCTCGCGGGATGCCGTCAACGCAGACATCACCACCTATGGGGAGCAGCTGCGTGACCTCGATCTCGACGTGGTGGGCCGCACGCTGGACGCAGCGGCGCAGGCGGAGTACAGCAAGGCGTTGGATGCCTACGACGGCGCCAAGCAGCAGTTGGAGCGGGCGCAGAGCAATGCGGACATCAAGCGCATCGCCGAGATCCTGGAGGAGGGCCGCTACAACATCGCCGTGGTGAAGGCCCGCGCCAACGGGCAGCCCGTCCCGGAGCACCGCCCGCCGTGCTTCTTCGATCCGGCGCACGGCACGTCGGTCGCCAACGTCCAGTGGGCCCCACCCGGTGGCGCGATGCGAGAGGTCCCCGCCTGCGCGGCAGACGCCCAGCGCGTGCGCACCGGCAATGACCCGTCCATCCGCATGGTGCCGCGCGGCCCGCAGGGCCTGGTCCCCTATTGGGAGGACCCGCGTCAGGCCGCGTGGGCTCAGGGCTACTACGGCCGCTACGGCACGGATCCGGCGCTGCGTCAGATCACCACTGGCGCCCTGATGATCGGCGGCTTCTCCCTGCTGATGGGTCTCCTCGACGACTGACCAGTTGTGGGTTTCCCACAAGCCCACTTGCCCTTTACTGCGCGGACCGACCACGCCCTGGGGCCCCGGACGAGCGTAATCTCGGGAGTAACCTACGCAACCGTAGGTTTCGTCTGAGGAGTTCCATGTCCGACGCCACCACGAAGATCCGCGAAGCCCGCGACCTGCTGCTCGGCCTGGTTGGCCAAGGGGATGAGGCCCGCGCCACGTTCGAGTGGCCGGAGATCACCGGGAAGTTCAACTGGGCCATCGATTGGTTCGACGCCATCGGTCGTGATCGTGACGATCTGGCGCTGTGGATCCGTGACGAAGACGGTGCTGAGGAAAAGTACACCTACGGCGACCTCGTGACCCGTTCGGACCGCCTCGCCAATTGGCTTGAGGCTCAGGGCGTGGGCAAGGGCGACGCGGTGATGCTGATGCTCGCCAACCAGGTGGAGCTCTGGGAGGCCATGCTGGCCGTGATGAAGGTGGGCGGCATCATTCTTCCCACCGCCCAAGCGCTGCAGGATTACGACTTGGAGGACCGCATCCCGCGCGCCAACATCCGCGCCGTGATCGCCAACCCCGTCGACCAGCCCAAGTTCGACGATATCGACGGCCCGCTGCTCATCAGCACTGGCGAGGCCAGCGAGCGTTGGTTGAGCATGACGGATGCCGCGAACGCTCCGGACACGCCGCGCGACGTGGTCACCGACGTGGGCGACCCAGTCCTCTACTACTTCACCTCCGGCACCACGAAGGACCCCAAGCTGGTGGTGCACACGCAGCTGAGCTACCCCGTCGGACACCTGTCCACCATGTACTTCATCGGTGTCCGCCCCGGCGACGTGCACCTCAACATCTCGTCGCCTGGCTGGGGCAAGCACGCCTGGTCCAGCTTCTTCTCCCCGTGGCTGGCCGAGGCCACCGTGTTCTCCTACAACTACGTTCGCTTCGACGCAGCCAAGATGCTGAAGGAGCTCGAGGACAGCCAGGTCACCACGTTCTGCGCGCCGCCCACGGTGTGGCGCATGATGATCCAGGCCAACCTGGGCGAGAAGCCATCCGCTCTCCGCAACATCGTGGGCGCCGGTGAGCCGCTCAACCCCGAGGTCATCTCCACCGTCGAACGCGCTTGGGGCCTGACGATCCGCGACGGCTACGGCCAGACGGAAACCACCTGCACCGTCGGCAATGCGCCCGGCGAGCGGGTGAAGCCGGGAGCAATGGGCAAGGTCATGCCCGGCGTGCGGCTGCAGATCATCGACCCCGACACGGGCGAAGAGGCCAGCGCTGGCGAGATCACGCTGCCGCTCGAGGACTGGCCGTACAACCTGATGTCTGGCTACATCGGCGGTGCCCCGACGGCGCAGGCTGACGGCCGCTACCACAGCGGTGATCTGGTTACCGTCGACGCCGAGGGCTACCTCACCTACGTGGGCCGCACCGATGACGTGTTCAAGGCCTCCGATTACAAGATCTCGCCGTTCGAGCTTGAATCGGTGCTGATCGAGCACCCCGCCGTCGTCGAGGCCGCGATCGTCCCCGCGCCGGACCCCATCCGTGCGGCTGTGCCGAAGGCCTACGTGGCGCTCGCCGCGGGCTTCGACCCCACGGCCGAGACGGCGCTGTCGATCCTGCGGCACGCCAAGGAGCGGCTTGCTCCGTACCTCCGAGTGCGCCGGATCGAGTTCAGCGGCCTGCCGAAGACGTTGAGCGGCAAGGTGCGCCGCGTCGTGCTGCGTGCGCGTGAGCACGACACTGCTCAGGAGATCGTCGACTACCGCTACGAGCAGTTCCCCGAACTCCGCGGCTGATCTCCTGTCGAAACCCCTCCGCGGTTCTGCTGGCACAATCACCGCCCGGATCGCCGTGCTGGCGGAACTCGGCTCAGTGGTGAAGGTGCTGGACAAGCCTGGCGGCCCTTCGTCGGTTCGCGCTGCTCCTTCGTCGCAGGCGT
>JAUNUF010000023.1:0-298 GCA_030538315.1 Propionibacteriaceae bacterium | reverse complement strand
GTTACTGGGTCATGAGCGGGTCGTCGCAGGCGTTCCGCTCAGGGACCAGTTACTGGGTCATGAGCGGGTCGTCGCGGTTGTGCAAGCGACGCGCGGCCTCGGCGAGCGACCCGGACATCGACGGGTAGACGGTGAAGGCCGTGCTGAAGTCGTCGACCGTGACCTTCTGTGCCACCGCCAACGACACGGAGTGGATCAGCTCCGAGGCGCGCGGGGCCACGACGACCCCGCCGATGATGATGCCCGTCGTCGGCAGGCAGAACAGCTTGACGAAGCCGTCCGTGAAGCCCTGCATCTT
>JAUNUF010000144.1 GCA_030538315.1 Propionibacteriaceae bacterium | reverse complement strand
TCCTGCCGCTGAGGCCGCCGTCGAAGAAGCCCCGGCCGCTCCGGCCGAGACCACCGAAGCCAACTGAGAACCTTTCACCGAGTAGACGGGATACCCCACTCATGGCAATCACTGCCGCTGACGTAAAGAAGCTCCGCGACGCCACCGGCGCGGGCATGATGGACGCCAAGAAGGCCCTCACTGAGGCCGATGGCGACTTCGACAAGGCCGTTGAGGCCCTGCGCATCCACGGCCTCGCCAAGCAGGCCAAGCGCGCAGACCGCGAAGCCACCAACGGCATCGTGGCTGGCCGCGACGGCGCACTCATCCAGTTCGCCGCTGAGACGGATTTCGTGGCCAAGAACGCTGAGTTCGTTGAGCTCGCGGATCAGATCCTCGACGCCGTGCTGAAGTCCGGCGCCACGGATGTGGACGCCGCCAACGCCGCAGAGCTTGCCTCGGGCGAGAAGGTCGAAGAGGCCGTCAAGGAACTGGGCGCCAAGATCGGTGAGAACATCTCGCTGGCCAACGCCGCACAGTTCACCGGTGACACCCACGTGTACCTGCACCGTCGTGCCGCTGACCTGCCCCCGCAGGTTGGCGTGCTCGTCGAGTACACCGGTGACAAGGCGCTGGCCCATCAGGCCGCGCTGCAGATCGCAGCCATGTCGCCCTCCTACGCCACCCGCGAAGAGATCCCGGCCGACATCGTCGAGAACGAGCGTCGCATCGCCGAGGCCACCGCTCGCGAAGAGGGCAAGCCCGAGGGTGCACTGCCGAAGATCATCGAAGGCCGCGTCACCGGCTTCTTCAAGGACGTCGTCCTCGTCGACCAGGCTGCCGTCTGGGAAGACAAGAAGTCTGTGGGCGACGCCCTCAAGGAAGGCAACACCGAGATCGTGCGCTTTGCACGCTTCGCCGTGGGTGATTGATCCACCGCAGCTTCCCACTGTCATGTCTTGTGACGGGCGCCGCGCCCCCCGGGGTCGCGGCGCACGTCGCATGTTCAGCCATCGAATTCAGGAGTGACAAAGTGGGATATAAGCGAGTGTTGCTGAAGCTGTCCGGAGAGGTGTTCGGAGGCGGCAAACTCGGCGTTGACCCCATCGTCGTGGCAGATATCGCCAGCGAGATCGCCGACGTGGTGCGTTCCGGCACAGAGGTCGCCGTCGTCGTCGGTGGCGGCAACTACTTCCGGGGCGCCGAACTGTCACAAAACGGTATGGCCCGTGACCGTGCGGATTACATGGGCATGCTGGGCACCGTCATGAACTCCATCGCCCTCCAGGATTTCTGTGAGAAGGCCGGCATCGAGACGCGCGTCCAGTCCGCCATCAGCATGGCGCAGGTGGCTGAGCCCTACATCCCCCGTCGAGCTGAGCGGCATCTGGAGAAGGGCCGCCTGGTCATCTTCGGGGCAGGCTCCGGCATGCCGTACTTCTCCACGGATACCGTGGCGGCGCAGCGCGCTCTGGAGATCGGGGCCGAGGTGTTGCTGATGGGCAAGCAGGGCGTCGACGGCGTGTATGACTCGGATCCCAAGACCAACCCGGATGCGGTCAAGTACGACAACCTCACCTACGACGAGTTCCTTCAGAAGAACCTCAAGGTGGCAGACGCCACGGCCATCTCACTGGCCCGCGACAACAAGCTGGACATGGTTTTCTTCAACCTGTCCACCAAGAACAACATCGCCCGCGCGGTGGCCGGGGAGCCCATCGGCACCCTGGTCTCGCGCTGACCCCAAGAACAACGCAAGTAGAAGGAGCACCCCATGATCGCCGAGATTCAGCAAGAGGCCTCAACGAAGATGCAGCAGGCGGTGGATTTCTGCCGCGAGGATCTCTCGACCATCCGCACCGGCCGCGCCCACCCCGCCATGTTCGACAAGCTCCTGGCGGATTACTACGGTGCGCCCACGCCCATCCAGCAGCTGGCCCAGTTCACTTCGCCTGATCCCCGCTCGCTGCTGATCGCGCCGTTCGATCGCAGCGCCATCGGCGCCATCGAGAAGGCCATCCGCGACGCAGATTTGGGCGTCAACCCCAGCAACGACGGCAACGCCGTGCGCGTCGTCATGCCCCACCTCACGGAGGAGCGCCGCAAGGAGTACACCAAGCTGGCCAAGCACAAGGCGGAGGAGGCCCGCATCGCGGTGCGCAACATCCGCCGCCACGCCAACGACTCCCTCAAGAAGCTCGAGAAGGACGGCGAGATCGGCGAGGACGACCTGTCCCGCGCCGAGAAGGCCCTTGACGCCACCACGAAGAAGTTCGTGGACAGCATCGACGAGATCCTGAAGAACAAGGAAGCCGAGCTCCTCGAAGTCTGATGACGACGGAGGCCGCACCACAGAAGAAGTCGAGGGCGGGCCGGAACCTGCCGGCCGCCATCGGCGTTGGAGTGGCCCTTTTTGCAGTGGTCGCCGTCGGTTTGGTGTGGCTGCCCTGGCTCTTCATCGCCTTCGCGGCCGCCGCGCTTGGCTTGGGCGTGGTCGAGATCAAGAACGCGCTGCTCCGCAAGGGGATGCGCGCGGTGTGGCTGCCCATCGTCATTGGCACAGTCCTGAGTGTGCTGGGCGGCTATCTGGTCTCAGTGCAGGACCTGGGGTTGGCGCCCACCACCTTCGTGGTCATCTGCCTCGGCGCGATGATGATCGCTGCGCTGGTGGGACGCCTGTTCTACGGTGCGGAGGGCTTCATCCGCGACATTGCGGCCAGCGCACTGCTCATCGGCTACATCCCGCTGTTGGGCGTCTTCCTCCCACTGCTCATGGGTGCCTCATCGGGCAACCTGCGGGTGCTCACCGTGATCGCTGTCGTCGTGGCCTCGGATACCGGCGCCTACGCCACCGGCGTGCTCATCGGCAAGCACAAGATGGCGCCCGCCATCAGCCCCAGCAAGACCTGGGAGGGCACGGCTGGTGGCGTCACCGTCGCCGCCATCGCCGGTGCGCTGCTGGCCCACTTCATGCTGGGCGCACCGTGGTGGGCCGGCCTCATCCTGGGTGTGTTCGGCTCCATCGCCGGCACCATCGGGGATCTGGTGGAATCGCTCATCAAGCGCGATGCCGGCATCAAGGACATGTCCAACTTCTTGCCGGGCCACGGCGGCATCATGGACCGGCTGGATTCGTTGCTGCTCGCCGTGCCCATCGGCTGGCTCGTGCTGCACCTCGCCATGGGCGCCTGAACCATCCTCTGAAGAGAACCTCGAAAGAGAACCATGACCGTCAAGACCCTGCCCCTCGTGTTCGAAGCGCCCCGCCGCGGCAAACCGCCCACACACTGGTTCGACCTCACCGTCGACGAGCGGATCGAGGCCGCTCAGAAGCTGGGGCTCCCGAAGTTCCGGGCGGATCAGATCTCACGCCACGTCTTCGACAGGCTCGAGGACGACGTCAACGAGTTCTCGGACATCCCCGCATCCATCCGCGCGGATCTGGGGGAGCAGCTCTTCCCGAACCTGCTGGAGCAGGTGACGCATCGCAGCACCGACGACGGGGCCACCGTCAAGACGCTCTGGAAGCTCCACGACGGCTCGCTGCTGGAATCCGTGCTGATGCGCTACCCCAACCGCACCACGCTGTGCATCTCCTCGCAGGCCGGCTGCGGCATGGCCTGCCCCTTCTGCGCCA
>JAUNUF010000143.1 GCA_030538315.1 Propionibacteriaceae bacterium | reverse complement strand
GCGATCATCCCGATCGACCAGAGGGCGACGATGATCACGGGCAAAGCGGGGACGACGAACCTCGCGATCGTCGCGTCGACCACGGTCGTAGCGGTTGGGGCGCTCGCCCCAGTTGCTGCGGCGGTCTTCGCGGTCCGACGACGGGCGTTCGGCCCTGTCGTCCTGCTTGGGCTGGTACGGCTTGTCGCCGAACTGCAGCGCGCGGCGCTGCTTGCGGTTGAGCGGCTGATCGCCGCGGGGATCTTCGCGGCGGCCGCCGCGACGCTGAGGATTGAGGCCCTTGGCGGAGCGCTTTTCAGCGGACCACCGGGCCTTACGCTTCGGAGAAGACATAGGTGTAGGTGCCCTTCGAGGGGTTGTGCGCTCAGGGATCTGGTCCACCTGAGACTGGACTGCCCGCTCATAGAAAACTTGGCGCTTGGGCGCCAATCGGCGCTCTTTCAGCGCAATATCGGGCCCGTCAAGCTTACGCCAAAGTTGAACCGTCGCCTAATTGAGCGTTGAAGGATGCTTCAGCCGCCAGTTCCGTGCAGTTATCAGGCATCTGCCGACAGCTGCAGGAATCACCCAGTCATGTGATCAGGCAGCGAGGTGCTGACCGCGCACCGACATGCGGATGGCCTTGCGGTAATGGCCCACCAACTCCGCACACACCTTCTCCCACGTGCGGCCCAGCACCGATTCGCGGGCGGCTGCGCCAAAGGCGGCGCGCTTGGCATCGTCGCCAATCAGGTCTGCGACGTGGGCACGCATCGCGCCAAGATCACCCGGGCGGTACAGCCAGCCGGTGCGGGACTGGTCGATGAGATCGATGGGGCCACCACGATGCGGGGCGATCACGGGCAGGCCGGAGGCCTTGGCCTCCTGGATGGCTTGGCAGAACGTCTCAAGCTCACCCGTGTGGACGAACAGGTCAAGGCTGGCCAACGCCGCAGGCAGCTTCTCACCGGTCAACTGGCCAGTGAACACCGCGTTGGGCAGAGTCGCCTCGAGCTGCGCGCGGAGCGGACCGTCGCCGATGATCACCAGGCGCGTGTTCGGGATGGCGGCCACGGCGGCCAGATCCTCCACCCGCTTCTCCGACGCGAGGCGCCCCATGAAGCCAATCAGCCGCTCGCCGTTGGGCGCGTAGCTGGCACGGAAGGACGCGTCGCGCTTGGCGGGGTCGAAGCGAACCGAATCCACCCCGCGCCCCCACACACCCACGCGCGGCACGCCCTGCTCGAGCAGCTGATCTCGAGCGAAGGTGGACGGGGCGAAGTTGAGCGAAGCCAGCGAGTGCGTCTGGCGGAGGTGATGCCAGAGCACGGGCTCCAGAGATGGCACCCCGTAACGGGCCGCATACGTGGGGATCTCCGTCTGGTAGATGCCCACCATGGGAATGCCCAGCTTTGCGGCCACGGAGGCGGCCTTGAAGCCCACGACGAAGGGCGCGGCCAGGTGCACGACATCCGGCTGGAAGTTCGTGAGGATGCGTTCGATGTTGTAGCTGGTGGTGGTCACCACGCGCACCAGATCGTAGCCCGGCAGGCCGATTGAGGTGACCGGAACAATCGGGAAACCCAGATAGTCCTTCGGCGTCTTGTTGCCATCTGCGGGGGCAATCACCATCGCCTCATGGCCGTTGACCTTGAGATGCTCCAGCACCCGAAGCACGGAGTTGGTGACCCCGTTGACGTTCGGGAGGAAGGATTCGGCGACGATCGCGACTCTCACACCCCCAGAATACTTACGGGAGTGAACCGCCCCTCACACCCGAAAGAACGGGAGGTGAACGGTGGGTGAAGGATCCGCGCTTGTCAGCCGTCGGTGGAGGCGGTCTCGCCCATGTCGCCGCCCATGGCCCCGGGCGTCACCTCGGTGCCGTCCTCCAAGTGCTCATGGTAGGTGTCCTGCTCCTCGGTGAACTCCTTCACGGGCACCAGCAGGTCGATGGTCTGGCCGTCGTCGAACTCGATGGTGCAGTTGAGTTCCTCGGAACCGGCGGGCAGCTCGCGGGTGAGGCCCATCAGCATGATGTGCGGGCCACCGGGGGCCAAGTGCCAGTGCTTGCCGGCCGGGATGGTGAAGCCATCGGGAGCCTCGACCATGACCATCTTGCCGTCATGCATCTCCATGACGTGCAGCTCGGTCTTCTTGGCAACATCACCGCAATCCGCCTTGATCAGCTGGCGGTCTTCGTTCGTCGGGTTGGTGAGGTTCACGAACACCGCGGTCATCTCGGGACGTTGGGCTCCGTCCGTGGTGCGGACCCAGGGATCTGCAGCGAGGATTCCAGGGGTGGCAGAAGGGGTGTTCGAGCACCCAACGACCAGCAGAGCGGGCACGGCGACGGCGAGGTGACGCAACTTCATGCCCCCACGATACCCCGAACTGGATACCCCTCGGGGTACCCCTACGGGGTTACAGTTGGGCTGCTCAGCGGGCCGCGACGTAGACTGAACCCTATGTCCAAGGTCAGTCGTCGAGGCGTGTTCGGGTATGCCGGTGCTGCCGGCGTCGCTGGCGCTGCCGGCCTGGTAGCTGGCCGGGCGAGCGCCTCAATGGGGGGCGCTGACAAGGATCAACGCATCGCCGGCGGGGTCATCGCACAAACCTACTCGCCCTACGGCGAGTTCCAGACCGGTATCTTCACCCCCAAGACCCAGGTGGGCGAGCTGGTGGCCTTCGACCTGCTGCCGCAGACCGACAAGGCCGCGCTCGGCCGCCTCCTTCGGGCCTGGACGGGCGACGTCGTCGCCCTCACCGAGGGGCGGGCAGCCCCGGCAGATTTCGCCCCAGACATGGCGCAGCCCGGCGTCTCCTTCACGGCGCTGGTGGGCTTCGGCCCCGGCATCTTCGAGCTTGAGGGGCTGCAGGCCAAGCGCCCAGCGGGCTTCCAGGAGATCCCGCCCATGGATCACGACAAGCTGGAACAGCGCTGGAGCGGCGGGGACCTGCTCGTGTGGGTGTCCGCGGATGACGCCACCACCGTGGCGCATGCCACCCGTCGGTTCATCACGGATGCTGCCCCGTTTGCCACACGCCGCTGGTCGCAGCGCGGCTTCTGGCGCTCGGTGGACGCCACGGGCGCTGCGGTGACGGGCCGCAACCTGTTCGGGCAGATCGACGGCTCGGGCAACCCGCGCGACGAACTGCTCACCGAGGCAGTGGTCTCTCAGGACGACTGGCTGACCGGCGGAACCCAACTGGTGGTTCGCCGCATCGAGATGGATCTCGTTGGCTGGGACGAGGCGGTACGCGACAGGCAGGAGGCCTCCACCGGCCGTCGCCTCGACAATGGCGCGCCGCTCAGCGGCGGCGAGGAACTCGACGACCTGGATCTTGAGGCAAAGGATTCCGACGTCGAACTCGTGATCGCCTTGGACGCTCACTCCCGCCGCAGCCACCCGTCGCACAACTCCGGCCGCCGCATGCTGCGCCGCGGCCTCAACTACACGCACGACGAGTGGAAGGACGGGGCCTCCGTCGAGACCTCGGGCCTCATCTTCACCGCGTTCCAGGCCAACATCGCGGATCAGTTCATCCCCGTGCAGCAGATGTTGGATCAGGGCGACGCGCTCAACGAATGGACCACCGCGATCGGCTCGGCCGGGTTCGCCATCCCGCCTGGCTTCCAAGAGGGCGGTTGGATCGGCGAAGGATTGTTCT
>JAUNUF010000142.1 GCA_030538315.1 Propionibacteriaceae bacterium | reverse complement strand
GTTGACCCCATCCAAGTGCTCAACAATGGTTGCAATGCATGGCTAGGTGTCAATGTCAAGAAATGAGCAACCATGCTGTACGGTTTCTGTTCGTGTGTGGAATCGTTGGATATCTGGGCCCCCGAAACGGACTCGACGTGGTGCTGAGCGGCCTGCGTCGGTTGGAATACCGCGGCTACGACTCGGCAGGCCTTGCCCTGCCCGTCGACGGCGAGATCGTGTGGTGCAAGCGCGCCGGCAAGATCGCCAACCTGGCAGCGGCCATCGAACAGGACCCGCTGCCGGCAGGAAACGTGGCCATCGGACACACGCGTTGGGCCACGCATGGCGCACCCACCGACGAGAATTCCCACCCTCATGTTGCGGGGCGGATCGCCGTGGTCCACAACGGCATCATCGAGAACCACGACAGGCTGCGCGCTGAACTGCCAGCCGTTGAGTTCGCCTCGGAGACCGATTCCGAGGTGGCCGTCCACCTCTTGGCCAGGGAGGTCGACGGTGGGGCCGGCCTCGTCGACGCGATGCGGGCCGTGGTGGCCAAGCTGGAGGGCGCCTTCACGTTGGTGGCCGTGGATGCCCAGGACCCGCAGCGCATCGTCGCAGCCCGGCGCAATTCCCCGCTGGTGGTGGGCAAGGGCGACGGCGAATACTTCCTGGCCTCCGACGTCGCTGCCTTCATTGAATACACGCGCGACGCGCTGGAGCTTGGCCAAGACCAAATCGTCGAGGTGACCCCTGAAGGCGTGCACGTCACCACCTTCGACGGCGGCCCGGCCGAGACCACCGCGTTCCACGTCGACTGGGATCTGGCCGCAGCGCAGAAGCAGGGCTTCGACTGGTACATGCGCAAGGAGATCTACGAGCAGCCCCGCGCCGTCGCCGACACTCTGCTGGGCCGCCTCAATGACCGCGGCGAACTCGTGCTCGACGAGGTGCGCATCAGCCCTGAGACGCTGCGCCGCATCAACAAGATCGTCATCGTGGCCGCCGGCACCTCCTTCTATGCGGGCATGGTGGCCAAGTACGCCATCGAGCACTGGACCCGCATCCCCTGCGAGGTGGAGCTGGCCTCCGAGTTCCGCTACCGCGACCCCATCGTCGACCCCATGACGCTTGTGGTCACAATCTCCCAATCCGGGGAGACGGCCGACACCCTCATGGCCATCCGGCATGCGCGCGAGCAGCACGCCACCGTGATCGCGATCTGCAACACCAACGGCGCCACCATCCCGCGCGAATCCGACGCCGTGATCTACACCCATGCGGGCCCGGAGATCGGGGTCGCCTCCACGAAGGGTTTCACCACGCAGCTGGTGGCCTGCTACCTGCTGGGCCTGTACTTGGCCCAGGTGCGGGGCATGAAGTACGGCGACGAGATCGCCTCGCTGCTCGCTGAGTTGGAGCGGACGCCCGACGCCATGCAGAAGCTTCTCGACAACAGCCAGCCCGTGCTGGACCTCGCCGCCGAGCTCGTGGACGAGACCTCCGTGCTCTTCCTCGGCCGCCACGTCGGCTACCCGGTGGCTCTCGAGGGGGCGCTGAAGCTCAAGGAGCTGGCCTACATCCACGCGGAGGGGTTCGCGGCGGGTGAGCTGAAGCACGGCCCCATCGCGCTGGTCTCCGACGGGCTGCCCATGTTCATCGTGGTGCCGCCGCACGGCCGGGATCAGTTGCGCGACAAGGTGATCTCCAACATCGCCGAGGTGCGCGCTCGCGGCGCCCGCACGATCGTCCTGGCCGAGGCCGGCGACGACGATGCCCGCGCCGTCGCCTCCACGTTCATCGAGCTGCCGCGTGTGTCGACCCTGCTGCAGCCGCTGCTCTCGATCGTGCCGCTGCAGCTCTTCGCCTGCGAGCTCGCCACCGTGAAGGGCCATGACGTCGATCAGCCGCGCAACCTCGCCAAGTCCGTGACTGTGGAGTAACTCGCGTTAGGGTGCATCCATGATCGTGGGCATCGGAACCGACCTGGTGGTCATCGACCGCTTCAAACGGATGCTGCAGGAGCGCCCGGCGCTGGGGGAGCGGATCCTCACCGACGGCGAGCGCAAGCTCTCCATCGAATCCCAGGCCGCCCGGTTCTCCGCGAAGGAAGCTTTGGCAAAAGCGCTCGGCTCGCCCGGCGGGATGCGCTGGCTCGACTGTGAGGTGGTGCGCTCCGAGGACGGTATGCCGTCTTTCGTGACTCAAGGATCCGTGGCCGCGCGCATCGAGGCGCTGGGCATCAGCCGCATCCATCTCTCGATCAGTCACGACGGCGGGTTCGCCACCACGATGGTGGTGTGCGAAGCATGAAGCCCGTCATCACAGAACAGCAGATGCGCGACGCCGAGCAGCGTGTCTTCGACGCCGAGCCGGACGTCGACCTCATGGGGCGCGCAGCCCGCGCGGTCGCGAAGTTGGCGGAACGGCTCGCGCCCAGCGGGCCCGTGCTGGTGGCCGTGGGGCCCGGCAACAACGGGGGAGATGGGCTTTTTGCCGCCGCCCAACTGGCGGATCATCGCCCCGTCAGCGTGTGGCTGGCCATGGGCAAGGGCCATGCCGCTGGCCTCGCCGCGGCGCGCGGTGCCGGGTGCCACATCGTCGACGCCGTGGGCGCTGCCAGCGCGCTGGCTGATGCCGCGCTCGTGATCGACGCGGTGACCGGCCTGGGGTCGCGGCCGGGCCTGCCCACCACCACGGCGACGTTCGTGGAGGCCTGCGAGGCAGCCGCGGTGCCCGTGCTGTCGGTGGATCTGCCCAGCGGGCTCGACGCGGATTCCGGCAAGCTGCACCCCAGCTTCACGGCCACGCACACCATCACCTTCGCTGCGCTGAAGGCCTGCCACGTGCAGGAACCTGCCGCCACGCGGTGCGGTGAGGTGCACGTCGTCGACATCGGTGTGCCGGTGCCCACCTCCGAGGTTTACCAGGCGGAGGAGGCCGACGTGGCGCGCTGGTGGCCCACGCCGGATGCCACCTCAGACAAGTACTCCCGCGGCGTGGTCATGTTGGATACGGGCTCCGAGCACTATCAGGGCGCCGCCCTGCTGAGCGTTGCGGGCGCGCTGAACAGCGGCGCTGGCATGGTGCGCTACACGGGTCGCGTCCATTCCGGGCTGTTGCTGGGCCGCTTCCCCAGCGTGGTGATTGGTGAGGGTCGCGCCCAAGCGATGGTGTTGGGGAGCGGATGGGGCGACACGGATGGGGCCGAGGGTCGCGTGGCCAATGCGCGATTGCATGGCCTGCCCGCCGTCGTGGATGCGGACGCGCTGTACTCGCTGCCGTCGGGTCGCCTGGATGGGTGGTTGTTGACGCCTCATGCGGGTGAGATGTCGCGGATGTTGGGCTGCTCGCGCGCCCATGTGGAGAACCAGCCGCTGACCTGCGCCCGCGAGGTCGCCAGGCTGACGGGCGCCGCTGTGCTGTTGAAGGGGGCGACGCAGTACGTGGCCGAGCCGTCGGGTCGCGTGACAATCGCGGTGCCTGGGCCGAGTTGGACCGCTCAAGCCGGCAGCGGCGACGTGTTGGCTGGGATTTGCGGCACACTGCTGGCCGCGGGGCTCCCCGCGTGGCAGGCCGGCGTCGTTGGGGCGAGCATCCAGGCGATGGCCGCCGCCCGCCACCCCGGGCCGTACCCGCCCGACGCCTTGGCCGCCCGCTTGCCCGAGGTGATCGCCGAGATCACCGCCGCCGGATCCTGAGACTCCTAGGAGCCGGA
>JAUNUF010000141.1 GCA_030538315.1 Propionibacteriaceae bacterium | reverse complement strand
TGCTCGCAAGCTCGCACGTGCCCCGCTCAGGGACCAGCTCGGGGCGCGGTGCTCGCAAGCTCGCACGTGCCCCGCTCAGGGACCAGCCCTAGATGAAGGCCGCCTCCATGCGGCGGAAGGAGGTGAGCCGGGCGGGGGAGAGGCGACCATCCGCCACCGCGTCGTCGAACGCGCAGTCGACGGCGCCCGTCTCGTGCTTGCAGCCTCGCGGGCAGTCCTCGGCTATCTCGGCGAGATCCGGGAACGCCCCCACGATGGATTCCGGCGAGACGTGCATGATGCCGAACGAGCGCACGCCGGGGGTGTCGATGATCCACCCGCCTTCCGGCAACTCGATGGCGTAGGCCGAGGTGGAGGTGTGGCGACCCTTGCCCGTGAGCTCACTCACCTCACCGGTGGCCCGGTTGGCATCTGGCACCAGCCGGTTGACCAAGGTGGACTTTCCCACGCCGGAGTGGCCGACGAACACCGTGACCCTGTCTGCGATCGCCTCGCGGATCTGGGTGAGATCCGCTTCGGGTTCCGTCACCAGGATGGGCACGCCTAGGGGCTCGTAGGCATCCTGTAGCTCCTTCGGGGAAGCCAAATCAGCCTTGGTGAGGCACAGCACCGGCTCGATCCGCGCGTCGAAGGCCGCCACCAGGATGCGGTCGATCATTCCCATGCGAGGCGGCGGGTCCGCGAGAGCGGTGACGATGAAGAGCTGATCCGCATTGGCGACGATGGGCCGCTCGAACGAATCCGCATCATCTGCGCTGCGGCGCAACATGGTGCTGCGCTCCAGCACTTCGACGATGCGGCTGAGGGTGCCTTCGTCTCCGCTGACGTCCCCGTCGAGGCGCACCTTGTCGCCCACGATGATGCCGCCCTTGCGGTCGATCAGCCGGCCTCGCACGGCCGTGACATGCCGATCTTCAAGCAGGCAGCGGTAACGGCCCCTGTCCACGGAGATGACGCGCGCGATGGGAAGCTTCGAGTAATCCGGGCGCTCCTTGGTGCGCGGGCGGGTGCGGCGCTTCGGGCGGTCGAACTCCTCCACGTCGCGATCATGCTTGTCCCAGCGGTTGCTCAACCGATCAACCTCGCCCAATCCTGCGGGAACTTCGGCATCGTCTTGGACACACAATCAAGATCCGTCACGGAGATGCCGGGTTGGGCCAGCGCCACTATGGCGGCGAAGTGCACCATCCGGTGATCCGCATACGTCTCGAGTACCGAGCGGTTCAGCGTGGCGCCGCCGTCGACAATCAAGCCGTCCTCTGTCTCTTCGGCGTGGACACCCAACTTCGTCAGCTCGGCCACCAACGCGGCGAGCCGATCCGTCTCATGCCCGCGGATGTGGCCCACACCACGGATGGTGGTGCGGCCAGCTGCCAAAGCCCCCAGGGCCGCCACGACGGGTGTGAGCTCTGAGGCGGTGGTGAGATCAACGTCGATGCCCTGCAAGCGCTCCGGCCCGCTGAGGGTCACGGCGTCGTCGGTCTGTTCGACGACCGCACCCATGCGCTGGGCGACTTCCAGGAACAGCGCACCCGGCTGGATGGAGGTGCGGGGCCACCCGGGCACCGTCACACGACCCTTCGTGGCCGCAGCGGCTGCGAGGAACACGGAGGCGTTGGTGAGATCCGGCTCAATGAGGGTGTCCTGCGCAGCGATTGGGCCTGGCGAGATCACCCACGTGCGCTCATCCGGCTCAGCCACCTGCACCCCGCGGCTGCGCAGCATCTCCACCGTCATCGCGATGTGGGGGCGCGACGGCAGAGTCTCGCCCGAGTGCCGCAGCCTCAGCCCACCCGGCAGGAGCGGGCCGATCAGCAGCAACCCGGAGATGAACTGGCTGGAGCCGGAGGCGTCGACGGTGGCCTCACCGCCGAGTTCAGCCGGCGGCACGATCCGGAAGGGGAGCGCGTCAGCAGAAACGATCGCGCCCAGTTGCCGCAAGCCGTCGAGGATGGGGGCCATGGGCCGCTCCGACGCGTGCGGGTCACCCACGAACGAACTGGGCCCATCCGCGAGCATGGCGATGGGCGGCACGAACCGCATGACAGTACCCGCCAGGCCGCAGTCGATGTTGAGGGCTCCGCGGAAGCGCACCGGCGGAGTGACCACGAGGGCCTCGCCGTCTGCCTCCAGCGACACGCCAAGAGCGCGCAGGGCGTCAATCATCAACTGGGAATCACGCGAATCCAGCACGCCACGCAGCACGCTGGGGCCATTCGCCAAGGCGGCCAGCACCAGGGCCCGGTTGGTCTCTGACTTGGAGCCAGGAACAGTCACTTCCCCAACGACGGGGGACGACGATGAGGGAAGGGAGTGGCTGGTCAAGGAGTAACGGCCTCGAGCTTCTTGCCGATCTGCCTGGCCTGCTTCCGGGCCTGCTTGCTCAGCTGCTTGGCCTTCTTCTCCGCCTTGGCGGTGGCCCTGCGTGCCGACTTGCTCACGTCGCTGCTGATGGCCGAGGCCTTCTTCTCCGCGACCTTGGCGGCCTGCTCCGTGCGCCATCCGAGGCTGGGCTTGCCCTGCAGATCCTGCGTCGCGAGGACGGAGGCACCGAGCAGCGCTGCGTTGCGCAGCATCTCCGGGCGGGCGTGGGCCTTGGCTTCAGGGGTGGCGTACTTGCCGGGGGCCGAGATGGCGAGGTTGAGCACGCTGGCCTTGGCCAACAGGAGCGCGCCGAGGCGGCGGCCGATGCCGGTGGCGAACATTGCGCCACCCACCACCTGGGCCACGCCGGACACGCGCACCCACGTCTCTGCCTTCTCCGGGACGTAGGAGGCCACATCAGCGGGCACCACCCGCTGGAGGAGCGGCGTGATGGTGCTCGTGAACGCTTCCGCATCCGGAGCTGTCTCGGCGGGCTTGGTGACCGCCTTGACTCCCTCCGCAATGAAATAGCTGGCGAACAGGCTTCTGGCTACGAATCGCAACAGACTCATGGAGCTACCCTACTAGCCTGTTGTGCATGTGTGGACGGTATGCGGCTACGGCCAATCCAGACGAATTGGTGGAGGAGTTCGAGATCTCCTTCATCGACGATGAGATCGCCGAGGTGGCCAGCGCCCGCTACAACATCGCGCCCACAGATCTGGTGCCCGCGGTGGTGGACCGGGAGAAGGACGGAAGCATCACCCGCAAGCTCGTGCCCCTGAAGTGGGGGTTGGTGCCCAGCTGGGCCAAGAATCCCGACGGCGGGGCCAGGCTGATCAACGCCCGCGTCGAGAGCGTCACCGAGAAGCCTTCCTTCCGCAAGGCCGCAGCAGCGCGCCGTTGCCTGCTGCCTGCGCTGGGCTACTACGAATGGCGCAGCGAGGAGATCCCCGGGGAGAAGAAGCCTGTCAAGCAGCCCTACTTCCTCAGCCCGCCGTCGGGGCTGCTGGTGATGGCCGGGCTGTACGAGTTCTGGAAGGGACCCGACGGCTGGCTCAGCACCACCACGATCCTCACCACAGAGGCCACCGACGAGTTCGGCTGGGTGCACGACCGGATGCCCATGGTGGTACCGCGCGACAGTTGGGACGATTGGCTGGACCCGCTGTTCACCGACGCCGAGGCCGCCGTCGCGATGCTGACCCCACCCCTGGATGTGGCGCACCGGAGGGTCTCACGAGAGGTCAACAAGGTGGGTACCGAGGGAGCCCAACTCATCGATGCGGTGAGTTGAGCGGCCCTTCGTCGTGACGCGGTGCTCGTACCTCGCACGCGCCCCGCTCAGGGA
>JAUNUF010000022.1:23099-33008 GCA_030538315.1 Propionibacteriaceae bacterium | reverse complement strand
CGGCAGCGTCAGTGATGGCGGTGGTGTGGTTTGGTCTGGGCAGGGTGGTGCCTTGGCTTGGTGTTTGAGTTGTCTCAGCAGGAAGCGTTGATGCTGCCTAGGTTGCTGTAGCGGATCAATGTGGCGGGGTGGGGTGAATACCGGCAACCCCGTCTTGGGGTCTAGGTGGACTTGCCATTGCGACTGTGGCGATAGTTGCGGGTCTGGTTCGAGCAGCCTGTGGTGGTGTGGGCATAGCAGGACGGCGTTGCCTGTGGAGGTGGGGCCGCCGGCCCACCAGGGGACGATGTGGTGGCCGTCACAGGCGACGGGTGGTGCCTCGCAGCCGGGGAAGGCGCATCCTTGGTCTCTCAGGGTGAGGGCGGCGCGGATGGTGGGGGTGAACAGGCGGTGTTCGCGGCCGACATCGAGCGGTTCGGAGTGTGATCCGAGGACCGCGGGGATGATTCCTGCGTCGCAGGCGAGCCGGCGTGCTGCACCCGGGGAGATGCTGTCGATCTCGGGGATGCCGATCAGATCGGTGCTGCCGAGCCCGGTCAGGAGGGTATCGAGGTTGATGCCGACGTAGACGTGGGGCCGGTCCCCACCGTGGGCGGGGAGGTCTTTGGAGTTGGCGGCGATGCCTGCCCACAGCACCAAGGCGTCGGCACGGCGGGCGTCTGGTGCGGGGATCTGGTTGGTTTCCCGGTAGGAGGAGATCGACGGCATCAACGCGTCAATCTGGGCCTTCAACTGTGCCATCTGGGCTTCGGGGAGGACGGCTCGCATGATGCCGGTGCCGTGGCCGTCGAAGCTGAACCTGACGGACCGGTTGCGTTCAGCAGCCCGGTCCTGCGCGGCGAGGCGTTTGGCTTCTTCTTCGTCGGCGCCGTCGGGGTCCACAACTTCATAGAGGCGGGCTGCGAGTTTCCGCAGGTCTTGGGGTCCGAAGCTGTGGGCGTGTTCGAGGATGGTTTCCTGACACTGCGCCAGTTCGGAACGCGTCAGTTGAGACGGCAGTTTGCGCAGCCCGTCGATGATGGCTCGGGTCTGCTCCACCGAGATACGCCCCTCGTAGAGGGCTGCTGCGATGAGTGGGAACCGCTCTCCGAGGTCGGTGGCGAGTTTCAGTGTTGCGGTGGCCTGTTTGGTGGTGGTGCGCAGCGTGTGGCGCTCCTGGTCGAGGATCTTCTCTGCGCCGCTGAGCCGGGCTTGGTGGAGGGCGTGGAGGCGGAAGCCGGCGAGTTGGGCTTCGACTTCGGTGACGATCTCCAAGGTGAGGGCTGTGGTGTGGCCTTCCGCATCTGTCAGTGAGGAGATGCCAGATTCCCAGAGGGCAGCAACGAATTGCTGCGCCAGGTTCTGGATCTCGTTCATGTGAATCATTCTTGCCGTACGCACTGACAAAAATGGATGGTGAGGCGTCCGTTTCAGATGGGATTGGATAACGGTTTCATAACGGTGCCTGTGTGCTTGCGGGTGAGGAAGGCCCGACGCGACTGAGCGGTCGCATCGTGAGTGAACTGCAGCTTGGCCTAGCGGAGGGGTGCCTTGGCCCGATCTGTCAGTGCGCCAACGGCCTGCTCGAGCGGGCCGCTGGTGAAGAATCGGCACCAGAGCCCGCAGGCGACCACGAGGCCTAGGCACAGCCAGAACACGTACCAGTTGTGGGTGACAGAATCGTCCTTCGGCCAGAAGCCCAGCACCACCGCGTGGGCAACATAGGCCGTCAGCGACATTGCGCCCACGCCCAGCAGCGGCAGCAAGGGCCAATGCGCCCAGGTGCGCCTGCCCAGCAGCGTCAACCCTGCGATGGTGAACATCGCGAGCCCGCCGCTGGAGAGCGATTCGAAGGGTGATCCGGAATGCGGGTTGAGGGTCCAGAGCGACGCTGGGTCGAACGATGCCAGCTGCTTGCCGCCCCACTTCTCCGAATCGTCAGCCATGTTGCTTGATTCCGTCTTCGACCAGGGCTCTCCCGTAGTCAGATCCTTGGGCGCGGTGTTGCTCCCGGATGAACCGCTGGAGGCGAAGATGCCGGGCGCGGTGCCAAACACCGGCGCCAGGGAACGCTCCTGCACGACGAATGGGGCCGCCGCCAGCACGAACAGCGCTGCGCCAGCAGCAGCGAAGCGGCGCAGGGCTCGCGTGTTCGTCAGCCCTGCGCGGCCAATCGCCATGCCGGCGAACACGAACGCCATCCACGCGAACGCGGGGTAGGTGCCGCCAATCAGCAGCGCCGGCACGAAGCCCTCTGGGGTTGCCTGCACGCTGGCGCCGGCGTTGGCGGTGACCACCTGCAGCCATGCGGCGGCCGCCCCTCCGAACACCGCGGTGACCCCGGCCGCGATCAGCAGGGCCCTTGGCCGCCACCGTAGGAACGGGATGGCCAGGATGAACCACAGCGCGTAGCTCGCCAGGATGATCGCCACAGCCGGCGGCAGAAGGGTCAGTGCGCCAGAGATGATCAACAGTGCCACTGCCCGCGTGAGAATGCCCAAGCGGGCTCGCACCAGATCATCGCCCGACGGCGGGGTGGCCCCGCCGCTCACCAGCGTCAGCGAGACGCCTGCGATGGTTGCGAACAGGATCGACGAATGCCCGTGCGCGAAACCCAACAGCGCGCTGGGCTCCTCACCCCACACGCCCACGACGGCGGCGTGCGCGATCACCATGCCCAGCACCGCCAGGCCCCGGGCCGCGTCCAGACCGAGGAAACGCGAGGCGCCGGGCCGCCGTCGGGTGGGCCACCAGGGCCGACGCCGGGCCGCAGGGGTGGGGGCGGCGTCGCCCGCGGGGAGGCTCTGCGGCAGGTGTGTTGTGGTCATGACGTCAACGCTAGAACCGGGCGGGCTGTGGGCCAATGCACCGTGGGCTTCGATGCGATAACCGAAGGTAGGGGTTGGTCCCCTACCGTGGTGGGTGGTTAGCCTGCCACGCGGCGAAGTAGATAGGTATCGAACATCCAGCCCTTGCGTTCTGCGGCCTCGGCGCGCACCCGGGCCACCTCGTCGCGCACCTCGGCCAGCGGGCCGCTCAGCAGGATCTCATCCGGTGTGCCCAGGTAGGCGCCCCAGTAGATCTCAAGGTTGGTGGGGTCGATGTGCGCGAAGGTCTGCTTGCCGTCGAGCATCACCACGACGTCGTCCACTTCCGGGGGCACGCCGTTGGCCAACAGCCGCGCGGGGCTGATCTGCACCGCCTTGCCCTGCCGGTTGAGCGGGATGCGGTGGCGCGCCGCCAGGGCCAGCACGCAGGAGATGCCCGGGATGACGCGCACCACCAGCGGACGTTCGACGGCGGCCTCAGCGATGCGCTCCACGATGGCGAGCGTGGATTCATAGAGGCTTGGGTCCCCCCAGACGAGGAAACCGCCGGTCTCGCCGTCGGCCACGGCCTCGTCGATCGCGGCGCCCCACTGTTCGAAGCGCTGCTGGCGCCACAGTTTCACCGCGGCGGGGTAGTCCGGCGTGCTGCGCCATGGCCGCGGCGGGTCCTGCAGCTCCACCACCCGCACGGGCGGCTGATCCGGGCGGCGATGCGTGGCCATCAGCTCGCGGCGGAACGCCACGGGTTCGTCGTACTCGTCCTCCTTGACCACGACGAACAGCACGTCGATGGCGTTGATGGCATTGATGGCCTCGAGGGTGATCCAGTTGGGGTCGCCTGCTCCGATGCCGATGAGGACGACGTCCCTCGTCATGTCAGTTCTCCTGGCGGGAGGTGTTGGTGAGCTCATCCACGCTGGCGATGGCGTTGACCGCGGCCACCGTCAACGCAGAGCCGCCGCGGCGGCCGTGCACCACGAGATATTCGAGGCCCAGGTCGTTGGCGGCCAGCGCCGCCTTGGATTCTGCGGCGCCCACGAAGCCCACCGGAATGCCCACGACAGCTGCGGGCTTGATGCCCGTCTCCGCCACCACTTCGAGCAGCCGGAACAGCGCCGTCGGGGCGTTGCCGATGGCCACGACGGCGCCGTCGAGGCGGGGCAGCCACAGGTCGATGGCCGCCATGGTCTTGGTCATCTTCTTCTCAGCGGCGAGATCAGCCAGGGAGGGATCCTTGATGTGGCAGATCACCTCGTTGTCACGGGGGAGCCGCGAGCGGATGATGCCCGTGGCCACCATGGAGGCGTCGCAGAAGATGGGCGCGCCAGCTCGCAACGCGGCGTTGGCGGCTGCCACGACGCCAGGCGTGAAGGCCACATCGTCGGCGATGTCGGTGGCGCCCGCGGCGTGCACCATGCGCACCACCACGCGGCTCACGTCGCCTGGGAATCGCTCGAGGTTGGCTTCTTCGCGAATGATGCGGAAGCTCTCGCGGTAGATCTCGGAACCGTCTGTGAGGTAGTCATATGCCACGCCGCCACCGTAGTGCACGGGGCGGCAACCCGGTGGATGTCCTTTCGACGGGCCCACCCTCCCCAAAAACAGGGGGGTGACCCCATCGAGAGGGCATTTACCGGGTTGGTGGGTATCTGACCCCGATCGCCCCGGCGGTCGTGCAACGTGGTTGACTGGGGCCACAACAACACATCTGCGAGGAGACCAGGAAGCCGGATCAAGCCGGCACGGTCGCGCCACTGTGCACCGCCCATCAGGGTGGAGAGTCAGGAACTGGATCCTCGTGGCCCTAGTGCTGGGACGCGTGATCCCGGCTGAAAGGACTCCTCATGCATATCGCAGAGGGAATGCTGCCTCCGTTGCAGTGTGCAGCTTGGTTTGCGGTCTCCGCCCCCTTCGTTATCCATGGAACCATGGCCGTGGTGCGCAAATCCCGCGAGAACCCCGAGAACAAGCTTCTGCTGGCCGCCGTTGGCGCCTTCACCCTGGTGCTCAGCGCCTTGAAGTTGCCCTCGGTGACCGGCTCCTCGTCGCACCCCACCGGCACGGGCCTGGGTGCGGTGGTGTTCGGCCCACCCGTCATGGCGTTGATCGGCACCATCGTGCTGATCTTCCAAGCCGGGCTGCTGGCCCACGGCGGGCTCACCACCCTGGGCGCCAACGTGTTCTCGATGGGCATCGTGGGCCCGTGGGTGGCCTACGGCGTGTACCGCGGGCTGAAGGCCATGGGGTCGCCTGCCTGGCTCCAGATCGCCTTGGCCATGGCGTTCGCCAACCTCGCCACCTATGTGGTGACCTCGGCGCAGCTGGCCATCGCCTACCCCGAGGGCGGCTTCGGTGCGGCGTTCGCCAAGTTCGCCAGCATCTTCGCCATCACTCAGATCCCCCTCGCCATCGCTGAGGGCATCCTTGGCGTGCTGGTCTTCGGCTTCCTGATGCGCACTGCCCGCCCGGGCCTCGTGCGTCTCGGCGTCCTGAAGGAGACGGCTCATGCTTAAGAAGAAGGATTGGCTGATCGCAGCTGTGCTGGTGCTCGCACTGGTCATCATCTACGCCGTCGTCATCGCGCTCGCGCCCAGCGGCGCGGAGTTCGTGGGTACGGATGCCACTGCAAACGAGTTGCTTGACGCAGAGCCTTGGTTCGAGCCGTTGTTCTCCCCAGGTGATCTGGGCGGCGAGCTCGAATCTGGCCTCTTCGCCCTCCAGGCAGGCCTGGGTGGCGTGCTGCTGGGCTTCGCACTGGGCCGGCTCGGCCGTCGAAACGCGGCAGTGACAACCCCGGCGGAGTGACTCCGTGGCGCATGTCGCCGCGGTAGACGACGCGGCGTGGGAATCGCCGTGGCGTGTGCGGCCAGTTGGATCAAGGGTTTTCCTGTCTTTCGCCCTGATCCTGACGGCGCTGCTCACTCCCGCTTGGCCTGGCTGTGTCCTGGTTGCGGTCATTGCGCTCGCACTCATGCTGTGTTCCGCCCAAATCAGGCCGTCCCTCGTCGCGCTCGTCACGGTGCCGCCCATCCTGTTCATCTCAGTCGGGATCATCCCGATTGCGGTGCAGGTGGGCGGCACCCCCTTTTTCAAGGTCACGCCCGACGGCGTGGCCACCGCCCTGAACGTCCTGGCGCACGGCATCGCCGGGACGCTGGCCTTGCTGTTGCTGGTGACCACCACCACGATGGTGGACCTCATGGGCTGGGTGCGCCGGCTCCGCATCCCTGGGCCGGTGCTCGAGATTGCCGAACTCATGTACCGCCTCGTGTTCGTCTTGCTGTCCACCACCGTGGCCATCCAGCAGGCGCAGCAGGCCAGGCTGGCCGCTGATGCGCCGTTCCGTCGTCGGATGCAGTACGCGGCAGATGCCATGGGCACCGTCATGTTGCGTACCTGGGACAGAGCAGTGCGGTTGCAGGGCGGCCTCGAGTTGCGCGGCTACGAGGAGGATCTTCCCACCTTGCAGCCCACGTTCCAGCCGGCCGGTGGGCTGATGGTGCGCAACGTCTTGCTGATCGCGGCCATCTGGGCCGTGGTGTGGTGGGTGGCCTGATGCTTGCCGCCGAATCCATCACCGCCGCCTACCCGGGCCGCGCGCCAGTGCTGCGTGGGGCCTCGGTGCGCATTGGGCGGCGCCGGGTGGCGCTGCTGGGCGCCAACGGCTCGGGCAAGACCACCCTGCTGCGCTCCTTGGCTGGCGCGGTGGAGTTGAGTGATGGGCAGATCTCGCTCGACGGCGAGGCCCTGCAACGTTCGAGAGGCGGGCTGCGCGCACACCGCCGCAGGGTGCAGCTGGTGCTGCAGGATCCAGATGACCAGCTGTTCTCGGCGGACGTCACCCAGGACGTGTCGTTTGGGCCGCTGAACCTGGGGATGGAGGAGGCCGACGCGCGGCTGCGCGTGGCGGAGACCTTGGAGCAGCTGGGCATCACGCATCTGGCGGAGCGTCCCACGCACCAGCTGAGCTTCGGCGAGCGCAAGCGCGTGGCGCTGGCGGGTGCCGTGGCCATGCGGCCGGAGTACCTGCTGTTGGACGAGCCCACGGCGGGGCTTGATCCGGTGGGTGTCCACGAGCTGCTGGCCACGCTGGATGGGCTCGCCGCCGGGATTCTGCTGGCCACGCACCACGTTGATTTCGCGCTGGCCTGGGCAGACGAGGTGGCCGTGGTGGTGGATGGAGCTGTGCAGCAGGGCCCCGTATCGTTGTTGGGGGACGAGGCCCTGCTGCGCTCGGCACGATTGCACCGCCCCTGGCCGCTGGAGCTTGCTGCCCGCCTGGGCCTCCCCGGCACTCCCCGGCATCTCGATGACATCCACGACCTGTTGGAGGCACGATGACTTCCCCATCAAGCTGGTCCCTGAGCGGATCGCATCCGAGGCACGAGGATCGCGATCCGACGAAGGGCCGCCAAGCATCCCCTCTCGCCCGAACCCCCGGGCTGCCCGACGACGCCTTCGAGCACGACGGGCTCATCACCAAGCGACACTTGCGCGCCTCCGCACTCGCCCACCTCGCGCCCCTGCCGGGTGAGTTGCTGTGGGATCTGGGCGCCGGGGCCGGCTCGGTGGGCATCGAGTGGTGCCGCGCAGCCGACGGCTGTCGTACGATCGCTGTCGAACGAATCGACCATCGAGCTGATCGGGCAGAGGCCAACGCGGCTCGGCTGGCGCCGGCCGGGAGCTTCGAGCTGCGGCGAGCCGCCGTCGAGGATGTGCTGGCAGAGCTGCCGGATCCGGATGCCGTGTTCATCGGCGGTGGGGCATCGATGAGGGTGGTTGAACACGCCGTCGGCCGGCTGCCCGAGGGCGGCCGGATAGTGGTGCATGGGGTAACGGTGGAGACGGAGGAGCTCTGCGTGGCCGCGTATCGGCGCTGGGGCGGCGCGCTGTCGCGCATCGCGGTGGAGAACGCTGAGCCCATCGGCCGGCTGCTGGGGTGGACGCCGGCGCGCACGGTGGTGGCTTGGAGCCACGTGGTGGGGCGATGAGCACGAAGGAACTGCGCAACCGGCCCATCGTGGCCGTGCACACCGGCGACGGGAAGGGCAAGACCACCGCCGCCGTGGGAATGGCCCTGCGGGCGTGGGCGCAGGGCTGGAACATCGGGGTGTACCAGTTCGTGAAGTCCGAAAAGTGGCGCACGGGGGAGCACAAGGCCTTCTCGGAGCTGCCCGGCAGCATCACGTGGGAGAAGATGGGCACCGGCTGGTCTTGGTCAAGGGCGCACACCGCCGTCGACCCCCAAGAGCTCGCCCAAGAGGGCTGGGCGCGCATCCGCGAAGGGATCGCGGAGGAGCGGCACCGGTTCTGGCTGCTGGACGAGTTCACCTACCCGCTGAGCTGGGGCTGGGTTGATCTCGACGACGTGCTCACCGTGCTCGCGGAACGCCCGGGCACGCAGCACGTCGTCATCACCGGCCGCAGGTGCCCGCAGCCGCTGATCGACGCCGCAGATCTGGTGACCGAGATGGTGCCCGTCAAGCACCCGTTCACGCAGGGTCAGCGGGGGCAGGCGGGCATCGAATGGTGAGCCGCATCGTGATCGCCGCCCCGGCCTCCGGCAGCGGCAAGACGACGGTGGCCACAGGCCTCATGGCAGCGCTGCGCGCGCGGGGGCACGAGGTGGCGCCGTTCAAGGTGGGGCCGGATTACATCGATCCGGGTTACCACGGGCTCGCCACCGGCCGCTCGGGCCGCAACCTCGACCCGGTCTTGTGCGGGGACGAGCGCATCGTGCCGCTGTTCCTGCATGGGGCTCGGGGCGCTGAGGTTGCCGTCGTGGAGGGCGTGATGGGCCTGTTCGACGGGCGGTTGGGCACTCGCGGTGAGGGGTCGACGGCGCACGTGGCGCGCCTGCTCGATGCCCCGGTGGTGCTGGTGATCGACGCCCGGCACACGTCGCGCAGCGTGGGTGCCGTGGCGTTGGGGATGGCGCGCTTCGACGAGCGCGTGCGGGTCGCGGGCGTGATCCTCAACCAGGTGGGCAGCGAGCGTCATGCCGCAGAGGCCCGGGCCGCCGTCGAGGAGGTGGGGTTGCCGGTGCTGGGCGTGCTGCCTCGCAACCTGGAGATCGAGGCCCCTTCCCGCCATCTCGGCCTGGTGCCAGCCGCCGAGCGCGACGACGCGAAGATCGCGGCCATGGGGGAAACGGTGGCGGCGCACGTGGATCTCGACGCCATCCTGGCGCTCGCGCATTCAGCCCCTGCGCTCGCAAGCTCGCAGGGGCAGGCTCAGGAACCGGGTGGGAGTCTCGCAGGCTCGCAGAGGCCGACCGTCGCGGTCGCTGGTGGGCGGGCCTTCACCTTCCGGTACCCCGAAACAGATGAGCTCCTCAGCGCCGCAGGGTGCAACGTCGTGGAGTTCGACCCCCTGACGGATTCCCAGCTCCCGCCCGGCACGCGAGGCCTTTACCTCGGCGGCGGCTTTCCAGAGGTCTACGCCGCTGAGCTCGCGGCCAACACCCCGCTGCTGAGCTCCATCCGCGAGGCGGTGCTCGATGGCGTGCCCACCGTCGCGGAATGCGCTGGCCTGCTGTACCTGTGCCGCACGCTCGACGGCGTACCCATGGCAGGCGCCATCGACGCCGACGCCGCCATGGGCAAACGCCTCACCCTTGGCTACCGCACGGCGACCTCCGAACAGGACACGCTGCTTGGACGGGCGGGCGAGCGGGTCACCGGCCACGAGTTCCACCGCACCCAACTCCTCAACGCTCCCACCGGCGCCCCAGCTTGGCTGCTCCCACATCCCGACGGCGTGGCCACCCGCACGCTGCACGCCTCCTACCTCCACGTGCATTGGGCAGGCCATCCGCAGCTCGCGGAGCGTTTCGCGGAGGCGGTGCGCGCGTGAACCAGCAGCCTGAGCCTGCCCCAGATCTGTGGCACCACGGCGACCAGGATCTCGCGCCCGGGCTGATCGACTTCGCGGTCAACGTGCGCCAACCCAGCACCCCCGCCTGGCTGGTGGAGGCCATCACCAAGGACGCCAATTGGGCGGCCTATCCGGATGCCACCCCGGCGCGGGGGGGGGGGGGGGGGGCCCCCCCCCCCCCCCCCCCCGCAGGGGCGCGCGACCCCCCCCCGCCCCCCGCCCGCGC
>JAUNUF010000022.1:0-23089 GCA_030538315.1 Propionibacteriaceae bacterium | reverse complement strand
CCCCCGGGTGGGGGGGGCCGGCCCACACCACCCCCCCATTTGGGGCGGCATCTCCGGCGCCCCCCCGGGCGCGGGCGGCTCGCGCCGCGCACCACGGGGTCTCCCCGGAGATGGTGCTGCCGACGGCAGGCGCGGCCGAGGCGTTCACCCTCATCGCGCGCGCCATCCCCGGCACCTCGCTGGTCATCCACCCGCAGTTCACCGAGCCGGAGGCCGCGCTGCTTGCCGCCGGCCGTGCCCCGGGGCGCCACATCCTCGCCCCTCCTTTCACGCTCGACCCCGCCGTCGTGCCTCCGGCTGAATTGATCGTCGTGGGCAATCCCACCAACCCCACGGCCGTGCTGCACCCGACCGCCGCGCTGCTCCAGTTGCCTGCGCGCACGCTGGTTGTCGACGAGGCGTTCCTCGATGCCATTCCGGGCGAACCGGAAACCCTCATCGCGCCCGACATGCCGGGGAGGCTGGTGCTGCGCTCCCTCACCAAGACCTGGGCCTTGGCCGGCATTCGCGCTGGCTACGTCGTGGGCGACCCCACGCTCATCGCCGCCCTCGAACGCCAACAACCGCCGTGGTCCGTCTCCACCCCCGCGGTTGCCGCCACCCTCGCCTGTCTGAGGTCGCGTGCCCAGGAAGAGGCCGTCGCCTTGGCCGAGGGGGCGGCCCGCAACCGCGCCGATCTCGCCCAGCGCCTCCGAGCGCTCGGCCTGACACCGGTTCCCGGCGCCGCGCCGTTCGTGCTGGTGGACACCTTGAGCAATGAGAGCCCACGCCAGGCCTTGTCAGAGCTTGGCTTCGCGGTGCGGCGCGGCGAGACCTTCCCCGGGCTTGGCCCCGCCTGGCTCAGGCTGGCCGTCCGCACGCCAGATGTGCACGAAAAGCTGACAGGCGCCCTGCGTCAGTTGGGCGTGGGCAGATGATCCAGCCACTCCAGCGCGGCCTCCACGGTGGGTACCTCGGGCACCCCGGCGGGCAACTTCGGGCGCCGAACCACCACCACGGCCACCCCCAACTCCTCGGCGACCACCAACTTCGCGTCGGTCATCGGCCCACCCGAATCCTTCGTCACCAGCACCTCGACGGCGTGCTCACCGAACAGCGCACGCTCGCCGTCGGCGGTGAAGGGGCCGCGCGAGGACAGCACCTCCCACCCCTCGGGCAGCTGCAGATCCGGCGCCTCGGCCACCCGAGCCACCACGCGGTGCGCACCCAGCGCGGGCAGGTAGTCCGCAGTGTGCTGGCGGCCCACCGTCAGCAGCACGGCGCCCTCCAAGGGGTTGCTCCCCACGGTGCCACCCGCCCGGCGCCCGGCCAACAGCCCGGCCGCCGTCTCGGCCGCCTCGGCGTGCGAATCCACCCACGCCCAACCGTCGGCCAACGGATGCCCCGCCCAACTGGGCCGCAGCACCCGCACCAGCGGTACGCCCACCTCCGCGCAGGCCTCCGCGGCGTTGCGCGACATCTGAGCCGCGAACGGGTGCGTCGCATCCACCACCGCCTCGACGGCGTGCTCGCGCAGGTAGGCAGCCAAGCCGGCCGCGCCCCCAAAGCCGCCCCTCCGGGTCTGCCCCACCGTCACGGGCCGCTCCGTTCGGCCCGCCAACGACAGCACGGCCCGCCCATCTAGCCACGTGGCCAAGCGGCGCCCCTCAGCGGTGCCTCCCAGAATCACGATCACCCATCCATCCAACCACCAGAGAGAAGAGAAATGTCCCTCCTGAACGACACCCTCCAAGCCATCCAGCCCGTTTCCGCCGAGGCGCTCGCCGCGGCAGAGGAGCGGCAGAACCAACTCACCAAGCCACCCGGCTCGCTGGGCCACTTGGAGACCGTCGGCAATCGCCTCGCCGCCATCGCCGGGGTGTGCCCTCCGCCCATCCCCGAGCGGCCCGGCATTGGCCTGTTTGCCGGAGACCACGGCGTGTGCGCTCAGGGCGTGACCCCCTGGCCGCAGGAGGTCACGGTGCAGATGATGATGAACATCGCCGCTGGCGGCGCCGCCATCAACGCGCTGGCGCGGCAGGCCGGTGCCACCGTTCAGGTGACCAACGTGGGCGTGGCCAACGATGCCCCTGAGGATCCCCGCATCCGCATGCACCGCGTCCGTCGCGGCACCGCAGATTTCACGCAGGGCCCCGCCATGGAGCGCGAGGAGGCGCTGTGGGCCGTCGAGGTGGGCATCGCCACCGCGGTGGAGTTCATCGACGACGGGCACCAGATCCTGCTGACGGGCGAGATGGGCATCGGCAACACCACCCCCTCCAGCGCGCTCATCTCGGTGTTCACCGGGGCCGGCCCCGCTGAGGTCACCGGCCGCGGCGCCGGGGCGGATGACGCCATGCTCAACCGCAAGGTGGAGGTCATCGAGCAGGGCATCGCCCTGCACCAGCCCGACGCGGGGGATCCGTTGGGCGTGCTCGCCGCCGTCGGTGGCTTGGAGCAGGCCGCGCTGGCCGGCTTCATCCTGGGCGCGGCCTCGCGTCGCGTCCCGGTGATCCTCGACGGCGTGATCGCCTGTTCTGCCGCTTGCGCCGCCGTCGCGTTCAACGAGGACGTGCGGGGCTACCTGATCTCCGGCCACGCGGGCGCGGAGCCGGGCATTCAGGCCGCCGTCGCGCATCTTGGGCTGCACCCGCTGGTGGATCTTGGCCTTCGCCTCGGTGAAGGCTCTGGCGCTGCGCTGGCTGTGCCCATGGTGCAGGCCGCCGCACGTATCCTGAACGAGATGGCGACCTTCGCCAGCGCAGGCGTATCGGAGGGCTGACGGCACATGGGTTTCAGTGGCACCGCATTGGTGTTGGGCGGCGCTCGGTCAGGCAAATCCACCTGGGCCGAGGCTCAGTTCGCGGGGGTGGTGGATGTGGAATACGTGGCCACCTCCGAGCTGCGGGATGGTGACGCAGAGTGGGCGCACCGCGTCGAGCTCCATCGCAGCCGCCGGCCCGCCAGTTGGCGCACCACTGAAACCCTGGACCTGCCCGCCGTACTCGCCAGCGAGGATCCCGCCCCGGTCCTGATCGACTGCGCCGCCGTGTGGTTCGACCGCGTGCTGAATGATTCGGGCGCCTGGGACGACGCACCGGGGTGGCGCGAGAAGGTGGGGGAGAGGGTCGACGGCTTGGTCACCGCCCTGCGGGAAACCCGCCGCACCGTCATCCTCGTCAGCAACGAGGTGGGCTTGGGAGTGGTGCCGGCCACCGCGTCGGGGCGCCTGTACCGCGACGAGTTGGGCCGCCTCAACATGCGCTTGGCGCAGGTGGTGGACGGCGTGTGGTTCTGCGTGGCTGGCATCGCCCGGAGGTGGAGCTGAGCATGCGCTACGCCTTTGGGCTGTTTAGCATCATCCCCGTGAAACCGTTCGATGTTGATCGAAGGGTGGCCACGCGCGCCATGGCCGCGTTCCCGTGGATGGGGCTCCTGCTGGGCGCCGTCGCCGGCGGGTTGTTGTTCGGCGCGTGGCATCTGGCCGGTCCGCTGCTCGGTGCCATGTTGGCGCTGGGGCTGCTGGCGTGGCTGACGGGCGCGATCCACCTCGACGGCGTGGCTGACACCGCAGACGGCTTGGGGTCGCGGCGCTCGCCGGAGGAGGCGCTCACCATCATGCGCAAGTCCGACGTGGGGCCGATGGGGGTTGCCGCCCTGGTGCTCGTGCTGCTGATCCAGGCTGCCGCTCTGGCCTCCATGCCCACCGCCCAGGTCGCCGTCGTGGGGGTCGCCGGGGCGGCGGCAGTGGGCAGGTTGGCGGTGACGCTGGCCACCACGTCGCAGCGCTCCGCTCGTCAGCAGGGCTTCGGGGCGCTCTTCGTCGGCGTGACCGGCTATGGGGCTGTCACCGTCAACACGCTCGCGGTGATGGCCGTGCTGTTGGCGGCGGCCTACTGGGCCGGCGGCTATCATGACGTGCTCGCCACCGGGATCGCCTTGGCCGCATGCGCGCTGGTGGGGGCCATTTGGGCGCGTCGGCTGCTCCGTCGGCTGGGCGGCTGGACGGGTGACACGTTCGGCTCCCTGATCGAAGTGACCCAGACCGTCTTCCTCGTGGCAGTGGCCCTCGCGTCCTGACCCGCACCCTCAGACGCCGGGCGTGAGCGGCACTTCGTCGACGACGGTCAGCGGGCCGGCGATGTCTGCGGCGTCGTAGCGCAGCAGGCTCAACCG
This sequence comes from Propionibacteriaceae bacterium, assembly GCA_030538315.1. Classification (GTDB taxonomy): domain Bacteria; phylum Actinomycetota; class Actinomycetes; order Propionibacteriales; family Propionibacteriaceae; genus Arachnia. The sequence goes on along the minus strand of JAUNUF010000022.1, from coordinate 18,934 downwards.
CTCGATGCGCACCACCGCCTCAGGCCAACTCCACCCGGCGCCCAGCGCCGACATCTCCGCAAGCGGGGCCTCCACGGCGTAGTGGCCAATGGTGACGTGCGGCACGTACGGCCTGAGGAGGTCTTCCCCCAAGGCTCCCGCGGTCAGCCCCAGCTCGGGCGCCTCCGCATGCAGGTACGGCACCATCTCGAACGTGCTCCACCCGCCGATGCGCACATCGAAGGGGGAGAGGCGCAGGGCTTCGATCGTCGCCCTGTCCGCCGCCACCCGCTCGTCGGTGTACAGCGGATCCATCGGCACCGCGCCCTCACGTGGCACCGGCCCGCCGTAGCGAACGGTGATGTGGGGCTGGCGCTCATACCTCGGCAACAGCACCCCGGCCCAGTGTTCCCGGGCGGATTCGACGGCGGCGCGCACCTCGTCGGTATCCACCAGCGCCGCCCAGATCAGGATGTGCCGGGCGCCGCCGTGCCACTCCGTGAAGTCGCGGTCGTCGCAGGCGATGGTGAGCATGGGCCAAGCTTGCCAATTCATCCCGAAATCTGCCCACACCAAGGGGTCTTCCCCCAGGCGATCCTGAAGAAATCCCTAAATAACGCCCCGCGGAAATTCGCGGGTTTCGGGGGAGAAGGGGGTGGATTCGGGGGTGAAGTGCAAAAGTGTGCAAAGTTCCTGATCGTTTCTTTCCCGACTCTCAGGATTGGGTGTATATGCCAGTGGCCACGTGTTTGGCATGGTCTACACCCCGGGTGAAGTTCCCCTACGGCGCGTCGTTTGGCCCGTTTGCTCCCACCTCTCAACTGGCGCAGAGTGCAGCCAACAGCATTCTTCCTGGCAGCCAACGACGGGGTCAGGAGCAGCTCACGGGGGTGACGAGATGCGCAAATGCGGGCGTACCGGCATTGAGCCGGAGTCGCCCATGCGGGTTGTCCTCCTGATCTGCCTCTCCTTGCTTGCGAGCCTGTTCGTCGCCACCCCCCAGGTTGCGGAGGGGTACACGCCAGCGGACTTCCCCCTGGGTGGGAACCCTTCAACGATTGCTGTCGATGTCCGGCGCGATCCGGCGACCCCAACCCCCATAGGTGGGGAGACCTTCACGTACAAGATGGATTTCGATCTGTCGGGGATGCAGTACGTAGCCAAGACGACGACCATCACCATCCAGTCCGACGCCAATGCCCCGTTCATTTCGCAGCCGGCAGTGGCTGATTTCAAGTGGGAAGACGGATCAACGACCGGCATCAGCGGTTCACGCGGCACGTGCACGGCAACCTCGTGCACGTTCACGTTCACTGACCTGCCCGTTGACAAGGGCAAGCTGGTTTTCACCAAGCAGGCGAAGGTAGTGGATTCCCCGGGGCCCGGCACTGTGATCATGGCGGCAGCGAACGCATCGGCGTCGCCAGACGGGATCGCGACGATCGCCAACGACCTCGCCAATACCCACGCGTTGGATGGCGTTTGTCAGGGTTCCTACTTGTTCACGCAGGAACTCAAGGATGGCGGGGCGTGGCTCGTCGACATGAAGTTTGGCGACAAGAACAACAACGGCAAGGTGTTCCTGACGCCTGGTGATCGGACCATCGTTGGCTGGACCGCTGGAACGACGGCTACGGACTGGGTGAAGTTCATCCCGCCCGCTGGTTCGCCTCTCACCGCAGCGCAGTACACGGCCCAGATCATGGCCGAAGCCACGTACCGGGCCAACGATCCCAGTGCCCCCATCTACGCCGGCGGTGCTGCCCCCAACGCGGCCTGGTTCGATTCGCTCAACTGGCCCTACGATCCGTCCACCTTTACCGGCAGCACCCGCCTGCTTGAGGGCACGACCATTCAGGTACAGCGCGCCGTCACCTATTCAGACTGCTTCGGCGGCGTCTACTCGTCCTCGCCTGACCCCACCCGTGAGTTCGGCATCGCGACCCAGATCGCGATCAACGACACCCCTGCTCGAGGCTCTGACTTCGATATCTTCTCGACGCCCGGTACACGCCCACCCGCATCCTGTGAGAGCAAGTTGTACGTGAGCACTCGGTCCAACAACGGCACCAGCAGTGAGATTTGGCAGTTTGACCCCAATGGGGCAACCTCAGCGCAGAAGAACGTACGGCTTCTCGCCGCAAAGTCGGGCACAGATGCCATCGCAGCTTCGGCGGACTACCCGAGCTTGATCTTCGCCCACGGCCTTACCGGGTCAGCAGGCCTGCGCGTCTGGGATGTTGGTGCCAACCCAAAGACCTATGCCGAACCACTTCCCATCTCGGATGGGCCCTCCTCAACCACCTCTGTCTTCTCGGCGGCCTTCGACAAGGAGGGAAACCTCTGGATCGCGGACAGCCGTGGAGGCCTGTACTACCTCACGAAGACGGACGTTGGGCACTTGCTGGATGGAGCCAAGGACGTTGCCTGGAAAAAGGGTGCGCAACTCAACTCTCAAGGTGCGGCCGCTGCGGTGCTGGACTTCGCGTTCGATAGCAGTGGGCAACTCTACGTTGTTCACCGAACCGGCCAGGCAACGGGCTACAACCACATTTCCACAGTCCCTGGCACTGTAAACCTCAAGAGTGCCGTAACAGTTGAGATGACCTACAGACGCCAGCTGCCGCAATCGTCAGGTGCACCTGGTGGATTTGGCCGCTCCCTGGCATTCGTTGGCGACAAGTTGTATTTCGGTATTGGCCTGTCGTCAACTGTCAATGGAGCCGATAGGACTGCGATCTATGAGATAGACCGCAACACATTTGGATACACCAACGTCACCAGTTCCCTTGGGTACACGATTTCGGCCGGCTCTGATTTCGCATCCTGCTCGTTTGGGGATCCTGTTGCGTCGGCGGGCCCAGCGTTCAAGGTCCAGAAGTCTGTTATCAACCAGGACGGCACTATCGCGGCTCCAGGTACTGCCGGATCCGTGTACACCATGAACACCGATGGCAGCATGACCATCGACTACCTCGTCACGGTCGTGAACTACGGCAACGCAAGTGGCGAGCTGCCGGCATTCAACGACACCCTGACGGTTCCCTCAGGGTTCAAGATCACAGGTGTGAAGTTGGACGGCACTCCACTTGCCGTTCCAACGACAACCACCACGACCTTCTCGTTCAACATCGGGCCGACGCCGCTGAAGTCCACCGTGGGTGAGAATTTCAAGACGTACAAGGTCTCCCTCACGGTCCAGGCCACCGATCTGGAGACCGTGGACTGGGCGGAGGCCACCACGTGCGGCGCGATGTCGGGTTCGTATGGCGGCGGCTTCTTCAACAAGGTCACCACCTCCTTGACCGATTCGAAGACCGATGACTACGCCTGTGTGCCGACGGAGGTCGCCCAACTCAAGCTGAAGAAGCAGATTGTCAACCAGAACGGTGCAGTCCTGTCGTCGACGGACTCGCGGTTCTTCCAGCTTCATGCCTACGGCCCGACCAATGTGTCCGGCATTTCCACCAGCAGCGACGCCGTCGCTGCCGACAAGTACGTCATCCCGGGCAAGTACTCCCTCGTGGAGCTGGCAGCCACCGGCCAGGAGGCTGGCTACGCCAGCTATCGTCCCTACTCAGGCTGGGCGTGCTACGACACCAAGAACGGCAATGCTGCGGTTCCCTTCGGCGCCGATGGGCTGATCACCGTCACGAAGAACATGTACGTCGAGTGCGTCGTCAAGAACACCAGGATCCCGAAGGTGCACGTCGTCAAGACTGCAACCGACCACATCGCTGGCAACGATCACTATGGCGTCACTGTCACCCCGGATGCCGATGGCGCATTCTTGGCCAACTACACCGTGACCGTCACCAACACCACCGGAGTGCCGTACACCACTGGTGCCATCACGGACCGCTTCATCGTGCCTGGCGGCCTCGTGTGGGACGGCACGAAGACCGCGGCCGTGACCTACGAAGGCACGGGGACGGCCCAAGCCACCGGCGTACCGACCACGCTGACTCAGGACCAGTTGGCCAAGGGGGCCACATTGGCCACGTCAATCGTGAGTCTGCCGAGCGGCGTCCCCGTGACGTTCAAGATCTCGATTCCGCTGAAGTTGGATCTCGCTGCTGACGGAACGTGGAGCGCCGCTCCCGAGACACAGGCCTCACTGGGGGTTTGCGATGCTCAGAGCTACACGCCCGAGTACGGCTACGTCACGCCTCTGAAGGGCATCCCGAACGTTGTCAGCCTCTTGGGGGAAGACCAGTCCTACAGCGACATCTGGCTCCAGGACAACGTGGCCTGCATCCCCGTCAAGTACGAGCCCAGCAAGTTCAAGATCGTCAAGACCGCCACGTCGCCAACGGCGAACCCGCACGTCGGCACCACCGTCGTCCTCAACGACGACGGCTCGTTCCTGGCGCGCTACACGATCAAGCTCACCAACCTCGACACCAAGACCGGTACCTCCGGCCCCATCAGCGACACGTTCGTGGTTCCCGCCGGCCTCGTCTGGGACGGCGAGAAGACCGCCGCCGTCGGCCTGGTGGGCCAGCTTCCAAACGGCGCCACCTGGGTGAGCCCGCTGCACGCAGCGCCGACGCAGGCCGAACTGGCGGCTGGCGTGGTGCTGACCGGAGGCATCAAGGATGTGCCGGGTGGCGCTTCCGTGACCATGACGATCGACATTCCGCTCAAGGTGGATCTGACGCCGTCGGGCACCTCCACCGTCTTCCAGCAGAACTACGCCAACCTGGGCGTCTGCTCGTCGAACAGTTCCAGCAGCGGCGGCCCCTACACCGATGCCACCAAGGGCATCCCCAACACCGTGACGCTCGTGGGCGAGGACACCACCTACAGCGAGATCTGGGAAGAAGACAACGTGGCGTGCGTGCCGGTTCCCAACTGGCGCGTGCTGAAGCGCTCCTGGAACGGCACCGTCAACGCCGCCGGGCAGCCCCAGTTCGTGCCGTATGGAGATATGGGCAAGGCAGGACCCCTCGTCAGCGTCAACCCCGACGGCACGCTGACGGTGTACTACATGATTTCCGTGGTCAACACCACCACGGGCGTGCCTCCGGCGCCGCATCCGGCCATCCACGACACGATGACGCTGCCGGAAGGCTTCGTGGTGACAGGCGCGAGCTGGTGGCCGGGCGTGAACCGTGCGAACGGCACCGTCGTTCTCGATGTGACGGATCCCACCACCGTGACCACCGCCGGTGACCCGCCCCGCCAGTCGGTCTCGTTCACCATCCCCGCCGCCACTGCGAATTCCGCCACCGTCACGGATTACTTCGTGCAACTGGACGTGATTGCCCCGAACCTGGCGGCTGTGAACTGGACGCAGGCTGGCGTCTGCGAGAACACCGACGACGGCGACCCGCTGGCAGGTGGCTTCTTCAACTTCGTCAGCATGATCGTCGACTCTGACGGCACGCACAACAACGACGCCTGCACGCCGGTGACCCCGCCCAAGAACACCATCAAGCTGGTCAAGGTCAACGACAAGGGCCAACGCCTCGAAGGTGCTCAGTTCACGCTGTTTGGCCCCGACGACCAGACGGTCACCCACAGCACCGTGACCATCCCGGCCTCCGGCGAAATCGTCTTTGCAGACCTGGCCAACGGCACGTACTGGCTCAAGGAAACCACTGCCCCACAGGGCTACGCCGTGGACCCCACGACGTATCAGTTCACAGTCTCCGCAGGCGCCACCATCACAGGCATTGCACCCGCCAACGGAAGCCTGAGTCAAGCACTCGACGGCGACATGCCCATCAACGGCGAGTTGCACTTCGAGAACCTCCACGAACTCGAGTTCCCCATGACCGGGGGCCTCGGATCCCTTCCCTACGCAGCCCTCGGGCTGGCACTCATGGCCATGGGGGCGTTCGCCCTCAGGTCCGCGAGGAGGCGTGCATGAGTTGAACCGTCATCCACCTCCTACACGTCACCCATCCACCACGAGCAACACAAGAAACACACATTCAGAATCACTAGAAGGAAGTGAACAATGAAGATCCTCAAGTATGCGGGAGCACTCCTCGCCGCAGCTGCATTGGCGCTGACGCCACTCGCAACAGCACAGGCAGCGGGCCCCGAGGGCCCAACAGACGTTGTCATCACCAAGATCAAGATGACAGACCTGACCGGCTGGCCGAAGACCACCGGTGCCGATGGCACGATCACGGGCGCCGATGGCGAAACCAAGTACAGCGGTGGTCAGATCGGCAACATCACCGGCTTCTTCGGGACCGGTGCCGTGGCAATGCCTGGCGTGAAGTTCACCTACTATTCCGTCACACCTGAGCAGTTGACCGCACTCATGACGGCTCCGGCCAATTTCGACACGGTCGAGAAGATGGCCGTGGCATACCCCGGGCTTGCTGGCACCGAGACCATCGCAACCGATGCCAACGGTCAGGTGACGCTGGAGGCTGCGGCGAACGGTTCCTACTGGGTTGTCGAAAGCGGCTATGCGGGTGAAGGATTGATCTCCGGCTCCGCGGCCGTCCCCTTCGGCCTCGTGCTGCCCATGATGAAGGCAGACGGCACGTACTTCGGTACCGGCGCGGACGCCCTCTACATCTACCCGAAGAACACCACGGGCACCGAGCCCGAGGTGGACAAGGATGTCACCGCTGAAGGCAACGACTCCGATTCGGCCAATGTGGGTAGCCCCGTGGAGTGGATCATCCGCCCGACGCTCCCCACTGACATCGCCACCTATCAAAAATTGATTTTCACCGACAACATCGACTCCCGGCTCGATTACATCGGCGAGGTCACCGTCACCAACGATGGCACCCCCATGGAACTGGACACGCACTACACGGTCACCCAACCGACCGAGGGCTCTCCCGGTGGGACCCTCGTGGTCACCTTTACCGAAGCAGGCATCAAGTTGCTCACCGCTGGGCAGAAGCTCCAGATCCGCTTCAAGACCTCCATCAACGAGACCGCCGTCGTCGGCACCCCCATCCCCAACGACGTGACCCTCGATTACACCAACGGTCATGGCGTCAAGGGTGAGCCGAAGACGGTTCCGCCGGAGAAGCAGCCTGAGGTGTGGACCGGTGGCGAGAACTGGATCAAGATCGGTGAGGGCAACTCCGAGACGAAACTGCCAGGCGCCATCTTCCAGCTGTTCAACGATCTCGATACCGACACCCCGGTGGTGTGGACCCAGAACATGATCGACATGAACAAGGCCGGCATCGACACGGGCCTGTTCGCCACGGAGGCTGGCGGCGTCTACACCGCGACCTCAGCGACGAATGTGCCTGCCGTCGGTTCGAATGTCTACCTACGCTCCGGCGACCAGGGCCAGTTCCAGATCCTTGGCCTGCAGGGCTATGAGCCCACCTCGGCTGCCCCCGGAACGACCGAAGACAAGGCAAATTCCGTCAGCCACCCCGGCACGTACCTCATTCGAGAGCTCGTTGCGCCTGAGGGATACGCCCTCCGGACCACCGACGTGCTGTTCAAGGTGACCAAGACCAGCTACAACGTGCTCGCTGCTACCGAGATGGAACCCAACCCGACGTCTGGCGCCGAGTTGGTGGACAACAAGAAGATCACCATCCCGCCGACCGGTGGCATCGGCACCGTCGTGTTCACCGTCGCCGGCCTGGCGATCATGGGTGGCGCCCTCGTCGGCATGCGCAAGCGCGCATCCGCCAAGGCCTGATCCCATCAGCCTGGGAGGGCCCACCCGGCCCTCCCAGGCACCCAATCCCCATCCCACGAGCCCCTACTCCACTAGTCCCAACCCGAAGGAGGTGCGGACATGGCCAAGAAGCTGAGCCTCATGACGATGCTGGCTGTCCTCCTGTCCGCCCTCCTCGGGCTAACAGCCCACGCAACGGGCCCCAACACGCTGAGCGTGCACGTCGAACCTGCAGAGGGCTTCCGCCTGCCTGAAGCCTTCGCGCTGTGGCAGATCCCGGCCAACTCGCCGGATCTCGACGCAGTGCTGGGCGACCTGGCCTTCATGAACGACGCCGCCCTCAACTCCGCCCATCCCATCCGGTTCACCGCAGCTGTGGATGAACACGGGACCGCAGTCTTCTCCGGGCTGCCCGACGGCCGCTACTACGGCCGCGCAGCCAACGCCGACGGCACCAGCCTCACGCTGCTGACCGCCCCATTCATCATCGACCTCCCGCAGCGGACGGCCGATGGCAAAACTGCCCGGGAGGTGACGGTTCGCCCCAAGGCCGTCGAGGAATACGAGCCCTCGAAACCCCCCGCCGGGGGCGAACGGTTCCTCAAGGTTGATGAAAGCAACCGCCCCCTCCCGGGTGCTTCCTTCGTGGTCATGACCAAGCCCGACGGCGAGCGCTTCGAGCGGTTCCTGCTCGCCGGGCGCACCGTCGTGGTCACCTCCGCCGCGGATGGCCGCTTCGAGGTCACCGGCCTCCCATTCGGGCGCTACTACCTCATGGAAACGGTGGCGCCCCAGGGGTACCGGATGCTGCGTGAACCCATCGCGTTCACCATCGATGCAAACTCCTTGGACGACGGGGTGGCCATCAGCATCGTCAACCCCAAGCTGCCCCGCCGAACGGTGCCCAAGGCGGGCGATCTCAGCCTCCTCCTTTCCCTCGCCGCCGCAGCTATCCTGACGGGCATGGGCACGTACTTCTACCGGGCTGATCGCGTCAAGGGATGACGCAGCCGGCCAAGCGGGCCCAGAGCACCGCACGTCAGCGGCGCTGGCCCTTCGTCCTGATCTTCATCCTGGGGTTGCTGGTGATCAGCTACCCCCTGATCACGCGCCTCTACTACGAGACGGATGCCGCCCAACTCATCACGGATTTCGAGACGGGCCGCTCCGCGTTGAGCGAGGAAGAGATCGCGGAACGGTTGGCCCTGGCGGATGGCTACAACGAGGCCCTTGAGGCCGGAACGCTGTCAGATCCCTACACCGAACAGCAGGAGGCGGGAGTTGCCGAATACGCGCGGATGCTGGAGGTGCACGAGCGCCTCGGCTACGTGAGCATCCCCAAGCTCGCCGTCGACATCCCCATGTATGCCGGCACCTCAGAAGTGGTGCTGCAGAAGGGCATCGGTCACCTCGAAGGAACCAGCCTGCCGGTGGGCGGAAACAGCACCCACACCGTGCTCACCGCGCACCGCGGCCTCCCCACCGCCCGCCTGTTCTCCGAGCTGGATCAGATGGTGGTGGGAGACAAGTTCTACATCCACAACGTTGCCGGCGTGATCGCCTACCAAGTGGATCAGATCACGGTGGTGGAGCCGTCGGATTTCAGCGACCTGCTCGTCTCGCCCGGCCATGATTACGCCACGCTGCTCACCTGCACCCCCTACATGATCAACTCGCACCGCCTTCTGGTGCGCGGCCACCGCATCGAGTACGTGGCCGCCGTCGAGGAGCGCCACATCGCGGAGCAGCGCGTGGGCTACTTCTACAAGTGGGGCTTCTTCGTGGCCGCCGGCCTCTTCCTGCTCACGGTCCTCATCGCCCTGCGCGGGTGGATGAAGCGACGGCGGCTCGTGCGCCACATCCGCACGCTGGAGGCCGCCAGGGTGCAGCACGAGGACGCGGAACCATGAGGCGCGCCGCCCCCGTAGTGCAGCCCGCCCGGGCGAAACCCAAGCGGCCGCTGCGCATCTTCATCGCGCCCGGGCTGCTGTTCCTCTTCGGCCTCCTGGTGGCGCTCTACCCGCTGATCACGCAGCTCTACTACGCCACGGAGGCCTCCGAACAGGTCACCAACTTCAAGGAGGGCCGCTCCGCCCTGGCGCAGGAAGCCATCGACGAGCGGATTGATCTGGCGCGCGCCTACAACGAGACGCTTGACCCCAAACGCATGAGTGACCCGTACACCCGGCGCGAGTCCCAGGGCATCGCGGAGTACGCCCGCATGCTGGAGGTGCGCGAGCTCATCGGCCACGTCGAGATCCCCAAGATCCGGCAGGATCTGCCCATCTACGCGGGCACGTCGGATGAGGTGCTCAACAAGGGCGTGGGCCACCTCGAAGGCACCAGCCTGCCCACCGGCGGCATCAACACCCACTCGGTGCTCACGGCCCACCGCGGCCTGCCCACGGCGCGCCTCTTCACAGACCTGGACAAGCTGGAGCTGGGCGACATCTTCTACGTGCACAACATCGACAAGGTGCTGGCCTACGAAGTTGACCAGATCATCGTGGTGGAGCCCAACGAGTTCGAACACGCGCTGGTGGTGCCCGGCCAGGATCACGTGACGCTGCTCACCTGCACGCCGTACATGATCAACTCCCACCGGCTCCTCGTGCGCGGCATTCGGGTGGAGATGGTGGAGACCAGCCCGGAGGAGGGCGGCCTGCCCGTCACCCCGGCAGTTCTGGGCCCCGTGATCCCGTTGGAGTTGGTCATCCCCGCAGCGCTCGGAGGTGTGCTGCTGATCGCCAGCGTCATCACCATCCGACGGCGGGTCAAGCACGGCAAGGAGCCTCGCCGTGCGGCGTAGGACGTTGGGTTTGCTGCTGATCATCGCCGGGCTGCTCTTCGCGCTGGTGCCGCTCACCATGATCGAGTACAAGAGCCTCACCCGCCACGATGGCCTCGAGCGGTACGTGGCCGCCGTCGAGCAGGCCGATGCTGCGGAGCAGGCCCAGCGGTTGGCCGCTGCGCAGGATTTCAACACCCGGGTGCTGCCCACGGGGGAGGACACGCGGGATCCCTTCGGCTCGGAGATTGAGGAGCAGGAGAGCACCTTCGCCTTGGAGGGCGAGGAGTTCGCGCACGTCGTCATCCCCAGCATCGAGCTGAGCCAGCCCGTGTTCCTCGGCGCCTCGCAGAAGCACATGTCGATGGGGTTGGCCCAGGTGGAGGGCACCAGCCTGCCGGTGGGCGGGGAGGGTTCACGCAGCGTGCTGGCCGGCCACAACGGGTGGTACAACAACCACTTCCTCCTCTTCGCGGACAGGCTGGTGCCGGGAGACCGGATCTTCGTGGCCGTGCTGGGGGAGGTGCTGGAGTATGAGGTGTACGGCACCGAGATCATCCTTCCCTCGGAAGGGGAGAAGCTGGCCGCCATCGACGGGCAGGACACCCTGACCCTCCTCACCTGCACGCCCGCTCCCATCAACGACAAGCGGCTCCTGATCAACGCCCGCCGCGTCGCACCCCAAGAACCCGGGGCGCCCCAGGCCCCGGTGGCCTCTCCCGCTGTGCCCAGCCCGCCGTCGGATGCTGCAAAGCCGGCTACCTCGGAGTTTGGGCAGGCGGTGCAGGAGACCGAGCAGCATGACGTAGCCGTTCCGGCAGCTGTGAAGGGCTGGGCATACGCCACCCGCGCGGCCATCGTGCTGTTGGCATTGGGCGTTGTGTGGGCGCTGGTGCGTTTGTATCGAGGTGGGAGAAACGTCGTTTCTCACGAGTAACTGGCACTTTCTGGAAACAGCGCTAGCATGGAAACGCTTGTGGTGAGACACCCTGTCTCGCTTGGAGCACATGGGAGCCATGTTGCGGTGGGCGGGAAGCCGCAGCGATAGAACAGGCCCATATCCCGCGTCACGGGGAGGGGGTTTGTATTGGCGTCTCTAGATCTGCCCACGTTGCAACGCGCATTGGCCCCTCGCCTTGGTGCCCTCATCCGGCGCCACACCACTGTTTTCCTCGCGGCCCCTGAGGCCTATCTTCCAGGCGACCTCATTGACGCGGCCATGGAGGCCGTCCATGGGGCGGATGGTTACCGCCACGTCCGGCTCAATGGTGAACCCATCAACGTGGCGGATCATTACGGGTTTGGGCTGCTCCTCGTGGTGCCTCGCACCCAGTTGTCTCTTGCGCATGAGGGGTGTGACCAAATCCTGGAGGCCGCCCGCACCGGGCGTCTCACCCGGGTGGTCGTCGTCATCGAGGATGAAATCCCGGCCCAAGTGGATGGGCACAATTTCTCGCTCGTGCTGGATCACAACGCGCTGGTGGCCACCCCTCAGGAGCTTGAGGTCATGCTGCCGTCGCTGAGGGATCGCGACGGCGGGGCCAAGGCGGTGCACGCCCTCACCGGCGGCGTTGCCTCCTTGGTGTTGGCAGCGGAGCCGTGCGCCAAGGTCAGCGTCGAGGAAACGGTGGCCTCGGCAGCATCGCGTTGGGGCGAAGATTTCGTGGAGGCAGGCAACGAGGATGAACTGCTCATGCTGCACGTGTGCGCAGGGCGGCTCCCCGTTCCGGTCTTCTCCTTGCTCGCCGGCGAGATCATGGGCCGTGATGTGAGCCACAGCGAGGTGCGCGCAATGCGGCGCGGCGGGTTCTTCGTCGAGACGGGCACCCGAGGCCCGCTCATTCCAGATGGGTTGGGCATCGCGGCGCGCGATTACACGGTGCGCACCGCCCCTGAATCTGCCTATGCGAGGCGCGCGGCGCTCGCCCGCGCGGCCCTCAAGAATCCAGCCCTGGGTGCACTCGACAGGATCTTCCTCCTCACCCAGTTGGAGGATTGGCCCGCACTGGATGCGGTGCTCGCCACGGAGATGCACCTCATCTCCTTGCTGGGCGAGGACGTGCGTGCTGAGCTCATGGCGCGGTGGCCAGCGGACGTGTCCAACCATCTGCCGCACCTCGCGCACGCGGTGGCCTTCCTGACTGGGGGCCTAGACCTACCGTCGTTCGTGCTGGGCACCCCCAAGATGTACCAGGAGTTGCTGGCGCTGACCCTGGGGGAGGAACCCCCCGCAGAGGGCACCGCCATGCACTTCTATCGCCAGGGGCTCAAGCAGGCCCTGCCGCACCGCGTCTATGAGCGTGAGGAAGGCCTCGAGCGCGCCGAAGGCATTCTCGCCTGGGTGGATCAGCGGTTGACACGCCTGGATTCCGCCACCGCGTATCAGCGGCCGGAAGAGATCATGGTGCTGGTCATGCTGTCGGTTGGTGCCGTAGACGCCCTCATTTGGCTGGGCGAACTGAATCAGGCGTACAGCACCGCCCACCGGGCCCTGCAGATGACCCGGGCCATCGTGCGGCAGGAGCATGTGCAGAGCCTGCGCTCCGCGTGCAAGGCGCGTCTGGCGTTCCTCGCGGCCAAGACCGGCCTCACCTCAACTGCCCGCTCCTGGATCAAGAAGTACGACGAGGTGGTGCACCTCCACGGGCGCTTCGACGCTGAGAGCGCCACCCTGGTGCGGGTGGCCAGGCGGTTCGTGGACGTTGATGTGGTGGACCCCAAGGAGCAGAGCCCCAGAATCATCAACCCGGATGCCTCCTTCGCGCCGTTCGACGCTGAGGCCGAGGCCATGCGGGCCGTCCTGATGCTGGATGAGGCCGCCAGCTCGTCCTATCTCAAGGTGCTGGCCAACACCACCGCCTGGTCCGAATACCCCACCTGGTCATGGTGGCCGCTCATCAGCGTCCTCGCAGTGATCGAGGCCCGGGACGGAAACGAGCAGGCCGCAGAGGCCTGGCTGGAGAAGGCGCCGCCGCCAGAGCCCATCCCGCTGATCATCCGCGCCTACATCGAGTGGGGCGCCGGGCGGTTCTCCACCGCCGCCAGCTATGTGAACCAGGCGCTGGGCGTGGTGGATCTCACCAGCCGAGCGCGGGCCCTGGCCACCGGTCTCAGCTTGAGCATGCCCGGCATCAGCCAAGACGAGATAGATGTCCTCTACAACTCGGTGGACTGGGCAGACATGCTGGAGGAAGTGGTGCTCCTGCCGGAACCCGCCAGGGAGCTGATCGTTTCCCGGCTGGGTGTGCAGACGGAGAAATATCCGGGGCTGAAGGATGTCGGAAAGTCGCCAGAGGATAACCGTGTTGTAGAACTCACCCGACGCCAACTGGAGGTGCTGAAGGCGCTAGATTCAGACCGAACTCTGGCGGAGATCGCCAAGGATCAATTCGTGGGCTTGGAGACCATTCGCTCCACGGCGAAGGAGGTCTACCGACGCCTCGGAGTGCACGATCGTGACAGTGCCGTCCATCTCGGCCACGCCATGAACCTGTTGTGAGGAGGGTGGGTGAACGCAGTTGCGCGTTTGATCGCGGAAGCGATTGGCCCCCGTATCGGTGGGCTCATGCAAGGTCGTCGCCTTGTTGTGGTGCAGGCGCCTCGCCAGTACAACCCAGCGCTTGCCGCGGAGGCTGGCCTCCGGCACCTTTCCGGCGACGAGGGCTTCGGGAAGGTGGTGTTGCCCGGCCCGGATGCGGATCAGGTGATTCCCATCCTGGTGGCCCGCAAGAACCTGCTCATCGAACTGGATCTTGAGCAGCCCGTCATCCTCGCGGATCAGTATTCCTCGCTGGAAGAGCTCATCCCGCCCACGGTGCCGGGCACCGTCGTCATCGCGGTTCCGCATCACAACTACTTCGAAGACTTCCCCGTGGGGCAGGATCTCACCATCGATTCGCGTGATCTGGTGATCAGGGTTGACGAGTGCGATCATCTCAATCTGAACAACTGCCGGGAATCTCTGCAGTGGCTGCTGCAGGAATCTGGGGGCGTGCCGGAGTTGCTGGCCGCGGCCCTCGCGGGCGGCCCTGAGGCCCCCGGTGAGTTGTTGGCTGCCGCCAGCCGGTGGGCGGAGGAGTGCATCGAGGCCGTGGAGGCCAATGAGATCCTCCAGTTGGCCACCTGGGCAGGCTGGATCCAACCGCGCTCCCTTGCCCGGATAGCCGGCGGGTTGGCGGGGCGCAGGGTTTCTGAAGCTGAAGTCAACCGTGAACTCACCGCGCCCGCGGTGACGGTGGTGCCGTACCCGGTGCCGGGCATCCCGCGCGCACTGTCCACGGTGCTGCGGGCCAAACTCGAACTGCGTGACCCGGAGGGCACCGCCCATCTGCGCCGCCATTTGGTGCGGTTGGCGGCGGAGGATCGTGAGCTGCCTGCGTTGGAACGGGTGCGGCTCCTCACGTCGCTGCGTGAGTGGGGAGCGTTGGATGAGTTGCTGGCCACGCGCATGCACCTCCTGATCCTGCTGAGCAAGGATCAGGTGGCCTCCTACGCCACGGAATGGGCGGATCACACGAGTGGGCGGCTGCGTCATCTGGAGCACGCGCACCGCTACGTGGCGGGCATGGCCGACGGCGTGTTCGCCCAACCAGACACCCCTCAGGAGTGGGTGGAGTTGGCTTTCCTGCTGCGGGGCCTCGAGATCTCAGAGGGCTCGTTCATGGACAAGGTGCGCTCCTGGCTGGAACGGGTGCTCACCGTCACGAAGCTGAATGACGCAGAGAGCGCGCTGGGGCGCCTTGACGAGGCGATGGCCTTCTTCCGCGGCGAGGCCGCACGCGTGCGTGCCGAAGACACCGGGCCCAGCACGGATGCGTTGGCCTTCGCCGCCGGGCTGCTGATTGGTTTGGCGGATGCGGCGCTGCTGATGGGGGCCTTCCATCACGCGCTCTCCGCGGGGCGTTTCCTGAACCAGGTACTGCGGGTGATCGGCGATGACCTGCCCGCCTACGGAGATCTCCTGCCGGCCGTCGAGCTGCGTCAGGCGCTGATCTCGGCAAAGACTGGGCTGCCGGTGGTGGCCGAGAAGTGGCTCACCGCCTACGAAGCACAGGGCGTCACTTTCACTCACCTGGCAGATTTCCACGCCATGGCCAGCCGAGCGATGATCGGCGACGTCAACGAACTCTTGGCAGATGTGCGCATCCGGGTGCCGGATCCAGAAGACGTGATGGCGCCCCAGAGCGCCGAGTCTGAGGCGCTGCGCATGGCGCTGGTGTACGGCCCGAAGGTGGCGGCGGATTGGGTGCGCGCCACCCTCAACCGGGCCGCCTGGTCAGCCCGCGGAAAGTGGGGCTGGTGGCCGCTCACCGCCGTGCTGGTGCTGCTGGAGGCACGGATTGGCCGGGCGGACGAGGCGCGTGCGCTGCTGGAGAGCTCCTGGCTGCCGGAATCCTATGACCTGGCAGTGGCTGCCAACGTTGAATACGCCGCCGGCAACCACGCCGCGGCGGAGGGCCTGGCAGATCAGGCCCTCGCTCACGTGGAACTGCCGCAGAGCTGGCGGTTCTACGCCGTGGCCGCGAAGTGGGGCTCGGTGATCGCCCGCGACGGGATGTCGCCCGAGGCTCAAGCCGCCATCGGACGTGAGCCGTGGCGGCTGAACCTGGGCGCGGTCGCCTTGACGCCTGATGTGGTGCGCGAGCTGATTGTCGCCGGGCTCGACGGGAGCGTGGAGGAACTTCCCGGGCTGGGCTCCTAGCCATCTTTGGCGCTCGCAGCGCGCAGCCCCAACCCCCGTGGGGCCTGCGGAGTTTGAGGTTGTCAGACGGAGCACCCAGCCGGTGGGTAGCCGGAGCCCCACTTTGTGCCCGCGCAACTGGATGTGGGGGCAGAGTTGGCGCCGTAGTACTGAACGTTGGGGTTGTTGGTGGTGACCTTGAGGTCGTTGGTGAAGACCTTCTTGGTCTGCTGTGCCGAGGCGCAGGTGGTGGTGCCGCTGGGGAGAGTCACGGTGAGGCCGACGATCTCGTACGCTGCAACTTCTGTGGCAGCCAAGCCGATCTGGGTGAAGTTGAAGCCGCCGCAGATGCAGTATCCGTACGTCGACGGTGAGCTGACCGTCAAGCAGAGGGTGTAGAGCATTGACTCAGAGGCCTGAGGCGTGAGGCCAGCTGCCCGATTCAGCGTGGTTGATTGCCAGCCAGTCGGATCAGTGGAAAGGACCCAGGAGCCCCAAGTGCTGGTGCCCGAAGTGGCGAAGTGCCCATTGCTGACAGGAGACGAGATGGTGGCGCCTACCGGTTTCGTGAGGCGAAACTGCATGCAGAACATTGTGGAGCGCTCCGTATTTGGGGGGACCCGGAGGATCTGCGAGGTCTGAATGCCCACGGTGGATTGGTTCGCACTGGTGACCACCAGGGTGTAGTTGTCTCCACAGGACCAGCAGGCGGCTTCTTCGAGCCGTGCGCAGTTGGGTGAGGCGGCGAAGGCGGGCATCGCAGAGACTGCAGCCACGGCCGGGACGGACCACGCCATACCGGCGGCGACCCGACGTCGAGAGATCTGTTGTGTCATTGTGTGTTACCCCCGGGTAAGCATCTTTGCCGAGCCCTGCGCGCAGGACTGACCGCTGGCTTTGCCAGCGTCATTGCCGACCATATCAGCGTAAAGGGGGGATACATAGCCGTATCCCCCCTTTGGGGTGTGGCGGAGGATACGAGATTCGAACTCGTGAGGGCGTGAACCCAACCCGCTTTCCAAGCGAGCGCCATAGGCCTCTAGGCGAATCCTCCACTGGCAGACATTACCGGACTTCGGGGGAGCCCTCAAATCAGGCGCTGGGAGCGAGCTCTGCGATCACCACGATGTTGAACTCGCTGTACCGGCCGCCCTCGAGGTAGCAGCTGATCCACACGAGGCGGCCGGGGTTGATGTCCCAGATATCTGCATCGTGCTCAAACTGTGTGCGCGGTACCTTGCGGGCCTGGATGACGGTGTAGGTGAGCGTCTCGGTGTCGGTGACGACGGTGACCTGGCTCCCGATGGGGACGTTCTCCAGCGTCACCTTGTTGCAGGGCACCACCGCGGCGGACTTGCGCGAGTGGGTGTGGCAGGCCAGATAGGTGGTGTCGGTTGCCTGCGAGCTGGGGATGACGCCGCGGTCCTTGATCCACCACGTGTGCTCGAAATCCGGGGGGTTGATCACTCCGCTGTTCGCGATCTCCATGGTGCCCACCTCCGAGGAGTAGGCCGCGGAGGGGATCTCGAAGGTGCGCACGTCGGTGGGGGCGGCAGGCGGCGGTGGGGGCGTCGTCGGTTCGGGCGATGGGCTCGCTGTGATGGGAGGGAGCGCTTGGGGCGCCGACGACGCCGCTGTGGGTGTTGGCTTGGGCGAGGCGGCCGGAGTGGGGCGCGTCGAAACCGCTGGTGTTGGTGAAGCCTGCAGCGGCTTCGCAGCCTCGGGGGGCGAGAACCATTGCCAAGCCACCCACGCCAGCAGTAGGGCGCTGAACGCGAAGACGGTGGCGGCTATCGCCGTGCGGGCTGTGCCCATGCAGTTACTCCTCGCGACGTGATGCCGCCAGCACCGCTCCCGACACCGCCAAACCGATGCCGCCGAGCACCGCGAGGGACGTCAGACCCTCTTCGCCGCCGCCGGTCTCCGCGGGAACGCCGCGTGAAGGCTTCTTCGGATCAGTCTTGGGGTCTGTGGGCTTGGGCTTGTCGGTTGGCTTGGGCTGCTCGGTGGGCTTGTCGGTTGGGGTGGGCTTCTCGTTTGGCTTCGGCTTCTCCGTGGGCGTGGGGGTCTGGGTGGGCTCACAATCCGGCTTGGACCTCTGCGGCTGAACCGGAATCTCTGCGGTGTAGAAGCCGCCGGTGGTCACAGTCCATTGCGGGATGCAGTTGGCTGGGCTCACGGTGGTCTTCGCTTCGGGAACGGTCTTGAGGAGAAGGCCAGCCTCGTCGCGGACCTCCACCACGTACTTCATGGTGACGTGCACGATGGGGTTGTCCCAGGAGGACCCCTGCAGCGGGATGCCGCATCCGTCGTCGAACGTGAGGGAGTTGACCCGGAAGTTTCCGGAGTAGGTACCGGCCGCCGTGGTGAGGTTGCGTTCGTTGGCCAGATCCTTGAGGACGGTCACATCCGTGTGCACGGTGCCGTCCTTGGTGATCACCGAGATGCTCAGAACGCGGATGTTCCACGACGTGGCACCGGGGAGCGTGGCGCAGCCGGTTTGCTGCACGTTGTTCAGCGTCCACTGAATGTGTGTGCCCTGAGGGCTGCCCGCCGATTCCTTCCACGTGACGCTGCCAAACGTGATGCATGTCTCGATTCGCTCTTCAACCACGGGCTCCGTGCAATCTGGCGAGATTGCGAAAGCGGGCGCGACGCCGCTCACCGCTACGGCGGGAACAGACCACGCCATGCCCTGGACCACACGCCGACGTGAAACGCTGTTCGTTTGGTTGGGTTTCTGGATGGTCACTGTCTTCTCCCCTGTGCTGGCATGGCCGCCTCACGGTGGTTGTAGCGGAGCCACTGCGCCTTATACATCTTTGTATGCCCATACCCTAGGGCGCTTCACAAGGGTCGTCAATGA
>JAUNUF010000140.1 GCA_030538315.1 Propionibacteriaceae bacterium | reverse complement strand
GGATTCCATCATCTTGCGCGCATCGACGAAGCGGTTGACCAGCTTGTTGACCTCGGAGACCTCCACACCAGCACCGCGGGCGATGCGGGCGCGACGTGAGCCGTTGAGGATGGCGACGTCATCGCGCTCCTGCGGGGTCATGGAGAAGATGATCGCCTCGATGCGGTCAATCTCCTTCTCGTCGATCTCGTTGATGGCCTGCTTGAACTGGCCGGCGCCGGGCAGCATGCCGAGGATCTTCGACATGGGGCCCATCTTGCGCAGCTGCTGCATCTGGGAGAGGAAGTCCTGGAGGCCGAACTTGTTCTTGCTCATCAGCTTTTCAGCTGCGGCGCGGGACTCTTCGGCGTCGAAGGTCTTCTCCGCCTGCTCGATGAGCGTGAGCACATCACCCATGCCCAAGATGCGCGAGGCCATCCGGTCTGGGTGGAACATGTCGAAATCGCCCAGGGATTCGCCGTTGGAGGCGAACATGATGGGCTTGCCCAGCACCCGTGCAATCGAGAGCGCAGCGCCACCGCGGGCGTCGCCGTCGAGCTTGGTGAGCACCACGCCGTCCACGCCCACGCCCTCGTCGAAGGCCTTGGCGGTGTTGACGGCGTCCTGGCCGATCATGGCGTCGACGACGAACAGCGTCTCGTCCGGGTTGACGGCGGCCTTGATGTTGGCGGCCTGCTGCATGAGCTCCGCGTCCACGCCCAGGCGGCCTGCGGTGTCGACGATCACGACGTCGTACAGCTTGGCCTCTGCGTGCTCGATGGAGCGGCGGGCCACGTCGACGGGGTTGCCGACGCCGTTGCCCGGCTCTGGCGCGAAGACGTGCACACCTGCGCGCTCGCCGACGATCTGAAGCTGCTGCACAGCGTTGGGGCGCTGGAGATCCGCCGCCACAAGCAGCGGGGTGTGCTTCTCGGACTTCAGCCACTTGCCGAGCTTGCCGGCAAGAGTGGTCTTTCCGGCGCCCTGGAGGCCGGCCAGCATGATGACTGTGGGCGGACGCTTCGCGAACCGGATGGCGCGTGCCTCGCCGCCGAGGATGCTGATGAGCTCCTCGTTGACGATCTTGATGACCTGCTGCGACGGGTTGAGCGCCTTGGAGAGTTCGGCGTCGAGCGCGCGGGTCTTGACCGCTGCGATGAACTCCTTGACCACGCCCAGATTGACATCAGCCTCGAGCAGCGCGATGCGGATCTCTCGCATCGTGGCATCGATATCCGCCTCGGTGAGGCGGCCCTTGGCGCGCAGCCCCTTGAACACCGACGCGAGGCGGTCTTGCAGAGTGTCAAACACTTCGGTCTTCCTTCTAGCTGGGAGGCAACCGAACCAAGGATACCTATACTTCGCTTCCCGAGCCGCCGGCATCACCCGGGGAGGTGCTAGAGGCTGAGGCCTGCTGTGGATAACTTCCGGCCTTGTCTGAGGGAGCGTGCAGGATGGTGGGCATGAGCGATGAAGCACTCAGCATCCTGCGGCAACTCACCAACAACCCCGAGGCACAGTTCCATCCCGGGCAGAGGGAGGCCATCGAGGCACTGACCGAGCACGGGAGGCGAGCCTTGGTGGTGCAGCGCACCGGCTGGGGCAAGTCCGCCGTGTACTTCATTGCCTCCCTGCTGAGGCGGCGCGGCGGCCACGGGCCGGCTCTGATCATCTCTCCCCTGCTGGCCCTCATGCGAGATCAGGAGGCGGCCGCGGAGCGGGCCGGTGTGCGCGCAGTGGCCATCAACTCGGCCAACGTCACGGAGTGGGGCCAGATCGAGGAGCGGCTGGCGGAGGATTCCGTGGACGTACTGTTCGTCTCCCCTGAGCGGCTCGTCAACCCGCGGTTCAGAGCAGAGCAACTCCCCCGCCTGATGGAGCGGGCGGGCTTGCTGGTCATCGACGAGGCACACTGCATCAGTGACTGGGGCCATGACTTCCGGCCGGATTACCGCAGGCTGCGCACGCTCATCGAGGAGTTGCCTGAGAGCGTGCCGGTGCTGGCCACCACGGCCACTGCCAACGAGCGGGTCGTGGCAGACGTGGAGGAGCAGATGGCCGCGGGCGGGCATGAAGTGTTCACCCTGCGGGGCGCGCTCGGCCGGGAGTCGCTGCGCCTTGGAGTGCTGGAACTCGGCACCTCTTGGCGCCGGTTGGCCTGGCTCACGCAGCACCTGAACGAGCTGCCGGGCAGCGGCATCGTGTACTGCCTCACCGTGGCAGCTGCTGAAGACACGGCGGCTGCGTTGCGCAAGGCGGGTCACGAGGTGTTGGCCTACACCGGCCGCACGGATACCGCCGAGCGGCTCGAGGCAGAGGAGGCGCTGAAGAACAACGAGGTCAAGGCACTGATCGCCACCTCGGCGCTGGGGATGGGGTTCGACAAGCCTGATCTCGGGTTCGTGGTGCACCTGGGAGCGCCGTCGTCACCCGTTGCCTACTACCAGCAAGTGGGCCGCGCTGGCCGCGCCACGGATCACGCAGACGTGTTGTTGCTGCCAGGCCCAGAGGATCGTGAGATCTGGCACTTCTTCGCCACCAACGCCATGCCCACGGAGGCCAAGGCGAAGGCCATCATCGATGCCTTGGCCCAGGAGGCTCAGCCGCTGTCCACCTATGCCTTGGAGGCACGTGTGGACATCAAGCGCAGCCAACTCGAACTGTTGCTGAAGGTGCTCGCCGTCGACGGTGCGGTGGAGGCGGTGCAGGGTGGCTGGGTGGCCACCAGCCAGCCATGGGTCTATGACCAGGAGCGCTATGACCGGATCGCGGCGGCGCGCGTGGCGGAGCAGCAGGCCATGCTGGAGTACCAGCAACTCCCGGAGGGTGCCTGCCGGATGGAGTTCCTCACGACGGAGTTGGATGATCCGGAATCTGCCGCCTGCGGCCGCTGCGACACCTGCGCTGGCGTTTGGTATCCCACCGAGGTGGCTCTTGAGGCCGCTGAACAGGCCCGAAGCGCACTGGATCAGGTGGGCGTACCCCTCGCCGCGCGCGGTCAGTGGCCTTCGGGGTTGGAGCAGTTCCGCATCACTGACGCAGACGGCCTGCCGCTCAAGGCCCGGATTCCCGCGGAGGAGAAGCTGTCGGAGGGGCGTGCTGTGGCACGGCTCACGGATCTGGGCTACGGCAACCTTCTGCGGGAGGTGTTCGCCCCTGGCCCGGATGGGCAGCCGGTGGACGGCGAGGTGTCCGCTGATCTGGCCAGGGCATGCCTGCGCGTGCTCAAGGAATGGGAGTGGGACAGGCGGCCGGCTGCTGTCGCATGGGTCCCCAGCCTCACCCGGCCGCAACTGGTTGAATCCCTGGCCACGGGAATCGCTCGCGCAGGCCGGTTGGCGGCTCTCGGCCCTCTCGAGATCAACCCCAACGCTCAGCCCCTGAACCGCTCCACGAACAGCGCCTTCCGCGTCCGAGACGTGTGGCACCGCTTCCGGGTGCCCACCGCCATGGCGGAACAGTTGCCGGTTCTCTCCGGGCCTGTGCTGCTGGTTGATGATCTCGCGGATTCCCGGTGGACACTCACCGTTGCCGGGCGTCTCCTCCGGCTGGCGGGCGCACGCCAGGTGCTGCCGTTTGCGTTGGGAAGCGTCTCCTGACAGCCCTGGCCACGAGGGTCCATGCCGCCCAGCCCAGAGCCACCCCGCCCAGGTCAGCCACCGCATCCCAGGGGTCCGCTCCGCGGAACGGGATCCATAGCTGGATGAGTTCGCTGACAGGGGCGTGGGCGGCCATGATCAGCG
>JAUNUF010000021.1 GCA_030538315.1 Propionibacteriaceae bacterium | reverse complement strand
AGGAAGTCCTCCACCCACAGGTGCACCACCCAGAAGCGCCAGAATTCGGCGACGGTGAGGTGCGTGCCGTTGGTGGCCAGGAGGCCGACGGCGTAGAAGGCGGGGATGGCCAGGCCGGCGTAGAAGAACAGCCACGGCATGTTGAACTTGGATTCCGTGCGGAGCCGCGAGCGGATCGCGCGGTAGATGATCAGGATCCAGAGGAACAGGCCCACCACGAGGAGGATCTGCCAGAAGCGCGGCAGGTCGAGGTACTCCCACTGCTGGTCGAAGAAGATCGAGCCCTTCGCCCACTCTGGGCCGAACGTGGAGATGGCGGTGCCGCCCAGCATGCCCACGACGACGACGAACAGGGCGCCCAGTAGGCCGTAGGTCAGCCAGTGCTGGCCCTTGGGCTCGCGGCCGGAGATGATGGGCGCGAGGAAGATGGCTGCTGCGAGGAAGGCGGCAGCGGTCCAGAGCAGCGAGAGCTGCAGGTGCCACGTGCGGGCGAGATTGAACGGCAGGATCTGGGCGAGATCGAGGCCGAAGAAGCTGTCGATTTCCGCACGGTAGTGCTCGACGGCGGCGCCCAGCGTTGCCTGCACGAGGAACAGCAGCGCGACCACGAGGAAGAACCACGCGGTTGCGCGCTGCGCCTTGGTGATGCCCACCTTGCCGGGCTGCTTGAAGGACAGCGTGGGAATCTCGCTGGACTGCCAGCCGATCTTCTTGCTCCAACGGCCGTAGACGGCGAACAGTGCGCCGAGGCCGGCGAGGAGTGCCACCAGCGACATGGCGGACCACACGAGGATGTCCGCCGTCGGGCGGTTGTCGACGCGCGGCTCTGGGGGCCAGTTGTTGGAGTAGGAGTAGTCGTGGCCTGGGCGCTCGGCGGCGCTGGCCCACGCCGTCCAGCCGAAGAAGGCAGTCAGGTCGTGGATCTGCTCCGGATCGGTGATCTTGTTGGGCAGCAGCCCGTGCTCCGTCGTGGGAGTCCCGAAGAACTCCGTGTAGTGCTTCTTGATCTCCTCGAACGCGCTGATCTGCTCAGGCGTCCACACGAGGGTGCCGGTGGCCTCGTCGTAGCGGTTCTCCCGCATGTGTTCGACGGTGGCCGCCGTCGGGTCTGGCACACCGTTGGCCTTGAGTTGCTCGGTGACGTGGAGGGTGGCGAGCCGAAGGTATTCCGCGGTGTAATCCGGGCCCAGGTACGCGCCATGACCCATGATCGAGCCGTACTGCTGAAGGCCGCGACGCAGGAAGATCTGCTGGCCCTCTGTGATCTCCGCCTCGGTGAAGACCACGTCGCCGGATTCGCTCACAACCTGTTGCGGCAGCGGCATGCCGTCGGTGTAGGTGCGGTAGGCCAGAAAGCCCATGACGAAGAAGCCAAAGATGAACACCAGGGCAACTCCCTGGACCCACCCCTTGGAAATGGCCAGTTCAGCCCGTGAAGGCCGTAGATCCGGGTTGTTGTTGATCAAAGACATGTGGTCCGCCCTCGGTCACCGGGCCGCAGGGGGCGGCCGCCTTGGGAGGCACACTAGCGAGGATTTCCTGTTTGCACTACTCGTTTGTATTAATTACCTGACAAGTCGAAATACGGATAGTGAAACCCTGATGCAACAGGATCTACGATGGGCGGGGATGTTGGAGCGGTTCAGGGAGCTACAAGCACGGGTGCTGGTGCCGGTGGCCCGCGCCCTCCTGCGCGCCGGGCTGAGCCCCATCCAGGTCACGTGGTTCGGGACGATCTCAGTGGTGGCAGCCTCGTTGATCTGCTTCCCTCAGGGGTGGCTCTGGCAAGGAGCCATCATCACGTTGCTCCTCTCCGCCAGCGACATGATCGACGGCCACATGGCCCGAGAGGCCGGCAGGGTCACCCGGTGGGGTTCCTTCCTCGATTCCTCGCTGGACCGGGTGGCGGATGCCGCAATCATCGGTGGCCTCGCCTGGCATCTGGGCCTCACCGGTGGGCCGTGGTGGGCGGCGGTGGCGGTCTTGGCGCTCGTCGCCGCGCTGCTCACCTCCTATCTCAAGGCCCGAGCCGAGGCGGTGGGCGCGACGGCGGATTCGGGGATCATCACGCGAGCCGACCGGGTGGCGCTCGCCCTGGTGGGCGCGCTCCTCGCAGGCCTCGGGGTGCCGTATGCACTGGAGGCGGCCATGGTGGTGCTCGCGTTGGGCGGCGTGTGGACGGTGGTGCAGCGCTTCGCAGAGGTGCACCACCAACTCAGCCACGGGTGAATGACGCGCTGTTGGGAGTTCACAAAGTTCTCCAGGAAGGTTTGGTCTCAGCGCGGATTCGTTGGTGAAAGCCTTCAAAAAGCAACGATGTGGTTTCCCATTTGACCCCGCCACCTGACACATTGACCAGCAGTCCTCCATCGAGGATCAGTTCGTCGTGCCAGGAGGAAATGAATGTTTCGACGCATCGCCATCGTCAACCGGGGCGAGGCCGCCATGCGGCTCATCCACGCCGTGCGCGACCTCAACGCTGAGCATCCAGAGCGCGAACCCATTGTCACCATCGCGCTCTACACCGATGCTGAACGCTCCGCGATGTTCGCACGCGAGGCCGACGAGGCCTTCCCGCTAGGCCCCGCCGTCGAGCGCCCGTACCTAAACCACGACCTCCTCGCCAAGGTGCTCACCGACGCCCGCGCAGACGCCGTCTGGGTGGGCTGGGGCTTCGTCGCGGAGGATCCCGCGTTCGCCGACCTCGTCGAATCCCTCGGCATCACGTTCATCGGCCCATCGGGCGATGCCATGCGCAAGCTGGGCGACAAGATCGGTTCCAAGCTGATCGCTGAAGAGGTGGGCGTGCCCGTCGCGCCGTGGTCTCGTGGCGGCGTCGACACCCTCGACGACGCGCTCGCCGCCGCTGACGCCATCGGCTACCCCCTCATGCTCAAGGCGACTGCAGGTGGTGGCGGCCGCGGCATCCGCCGCGTCGATTCGGCCGACGACCTGGCCGACGCCTACCAGCGCACCCGCGACGAGGCGCAGCGCGCCTTCGGCTCCGGCGTCGTGTTCCTGGAGAAGCTCGTCACCGGCGCCCGCCACGTGGAGGTGCAGCTCATCTCCGACGGCGACACCGCCTGGGCCGTGGGCGTGCGCGACTGCACGGTGCAGCGCCGCAACCAGAAGGTCATCGAGGAATCCTCCTCCCCCCTGCTCTCCGCGGAACAGAACGACGAGATCAAGGCCTCAGCGGAGCGTCTGGCGCTGGCCGTTGGCTACAAGGGTGCGGGCACCGTCGAATTCCTGTACCACCCGGGCGAGCGCATGTTCGCCTTCCTTGAGGTGAACACCCGCCTCCAGGTGGAGCACCCCATCACCGAGGTCACCAACGACTTCGACCTGGTCAAGGCCCAGATCCAGGTAGCCGCCGGCGAGAAGCTGACAGACAGGCCCACCGAGTTCGGCCACGCCGTCGAGGCCCGCCTCAACGCGGAGGACCCGGATCGGGACTTCGCGCCCTCCCCCGGCCTCATCACCCGCCTCGATCTTCCCGCCGGCCCCGGCATCCGCGTCGACACCGGCGTGGCGGAGGGGGATTCCATCCCGGCGGATTTCGATTCGATGATCGCCAAGATCATCGCGTTCGGCCGCACCCGTACCGAGGCGCTGGGCCGCCTGCGCCGCGCCATGGCGGAGACCACCGTCGTCATCGAGGGCGGAGCCACCAACAAGAGCTTCATCCTCGAACTGCTCGCCCAGCCGGAGGTCACAGGCCCAACGCCCGGCCAGGGGCGCCGGGCCGCCGTCGTCGAATGGGCCGACACCGGCTGGATCGACCGCGTCCGGGCCGACGGCGGGCTCATCGCAGACGAACACGCCGGGGTGGCCCTCGTGGCCGCCGCCATCGAGGCCTACCGCGAGAGCGCTCAGATCGAAACCGAACGCCTGCTCACCACCGCGCACGGCGGCCGCCCGCAGACGCAGCACAAGTCCGGGCTCACCGTCGATCTGAAGCTGCGCGGCATCGTCCACAACGTCACCGTCTACGCCACCGGGCCGGATCGCTACCGCGTGACCGTGGACGGCCAGACGGCAGACGTCTCCGTCGAAAAGCTCGACGACGTGCACGGCCGCATCACCGTGAACGGGGATCGCCACCGCTTGGTGAGCGCCACGCACGGCCCCGTCCACCTGATCGAGGTCGACGGCGTGACCCACCGCGTCTCCCGCGACGAGGGCGGCGTACTTCGCTCCCCCGCGCCCGCGCTGGTCGTCGCCACCCCCGTGAGCGTGGGCAGCGAAGTGGAGGCCGGCGCGCCCGTCGTCGTCCTCGAATCCATGAAGATGGAAACCGTCATCCCCGCCCCCTTCGCCGCTCGGGTGAAGGAACTGCACGTGATGACCGGCTCGCAGGTGGAATCCATGGCGCCGCTGGTGCGCCTGGAGCCCCTGGGCAACGGCAACGGCGAGGTGGCAGCAGACGAGACGACCCAGGTGCATCTCCCTGAGGCCCCCGACGGCGGGGCCACGCTCGAACAGCTGCGTGCTGACCTGTCGGCCACGCTCATGGGTTTCGACACCGATTCCTCCGCCAAGACCCTCAAGGCCTATCTCGCTGCGCGGGACGAGGCGCGAGCTGAGGGCGTCGACACGCTGCCGGGCGAGATCGCCTTGATCGCGCTCTTCGCGGATTTCGCCGAGCTCTCCCGCAACCGCCCCTTCGGCGAGCAGGAAAGCACGGAGCTGCGGGTCCACTCGGATCGGGAACACTTCCACCGCTACCTCACCGCCCTCGACGCGGAGCGGGCCGGCCTGCCGGGCCACTTCGTCGATCGCCTTGGCCGGGTGCTGCGCCACTACGGCGTGGATTCGCTGGACCGCACGCCCGCGCTGGAGGACGCCGTCTTCCGCATCTTCCTGGCCCAGAAGCGCCAGGCCGCGGACATCGGCATCATCCTGGGCATCCTTGACCGCTGGATCTCGGAGCCCGCCCCCGACGCAGCCCGCGCCGCCTCCGCCCGCGCGGATCTCGAGCGGCTCCTGCGCGCCACCCAGCTGCGTTTCCCCGCCGTCGGCGACCTCGCCCGCTCCGTGCGCTTCCGCTGGTTCGACCAGCCGCAGGTGGATTCCGAACGAGCCGAGATCCTCGCTGGCTTCGGCTCCGAGCTGGACGCCCTGGTGGCCAACCCGCAGGCCGTTGACTACGGCGAACGCATCGTCAAGCTGGCCGGCGTGCACGAGTGGACGGCCAACTACCTGGCCTCGCGCCTCGCGCAGGGCGTGCCCTCGCACGAGCCCATGCTCGAGGTGCTGCTGCACAAGTACTACGCCGACTACGGGCTGACGAACGTGCACCGGCTCACCCTTCCGCTCCCTGAGCCGAGCGCCTCCGACGAAGGAGGAGCGCGATCGGTCGAAGGGCGAGCCGTCGTGTTGGCCGACTACGAGCTCGACGGCGTCCCTCGCCGGCTGGTGGCCTCGGTCGGCACGCATGACGAGTTCGCGGCCGGCGGCCCGCTGCACCGCCTCCTCGAGGAGCAGGCTGCCGCTGCGCCGTTCGATGCTGCCATCGCCGAGTTCTACGTCTCCTGGCCGGAGGCGCCGTCGGACGACGAGGTGCGCGCCATCCTGGAAACGTGGGGCCTGAGCCCGCGCATCAAGCGCGTGGCCGTGGCCGTCTGCCTGCCTGATGGCACGGTGGATTACCGCACGTTCCGCTTCCCCGGCGTGGAGGAGGACGTGCGCATCCGCGGCGAGCACCCCATGTCCGGCCGCAGGCTGGACCTGTGGCGCCTGCGCGAGTTCGACACCACCCGCCTGCCCGCGCCCTCCGACGTGCTCCTCTACGAGTGCGTGGCCAAGTCCAACCCCGAGGATCGCCGTCTCGTGGCCATGGCCCAGGTGCGCCAGTTGGGCGTGGTGCGCGACGACGAGGGCAAGCTGATCGGCCTGCCGCACGCCGAGCGCGCCGTGCAGAACTGCCTCGAGGCCATCCGTCGCACCCGTTCCGCGCGCGGCTCGGCCGGCTCGAAGCTGGACATGAACCACGTGTGGGTCTACGTGTGGCCGCCCGTCGACCTAAGCGTCGACGACATCAAGCCGCTGCAGGACCGGATCACCCCGCTCTCCGACGGCGCGGGCATCGAAGAGGTGCTGTGCCACGGGCGGTTCGTGGTTTCGACACGCCCCGGCGACTCCGTCGCGGGGGGCGGCTCAACCAGCGAAACACGTAGCCCAACTAGCGAACTGGTGCCTCTCGCCGTCCGGTTCCATGCGGTTCCTGGCGCGGGCGTGACGACGACGGTGACCCCGCCGCCGTCGGAGCCCCTCAAGCCCCTCGACGACTACGCCGGCAAGGTACTCCGCGCCCGTCGTCGTGGCCTGGTCTACCCCTACGAACTCACCGGCAGCCTCGCCGGCGAGGGCGGCTCCCTGGTGGAGCTCGACCTGGACGAGAACGGCCGCCTCGTCGAGGTGGACCGCGCGCCAGGCCGCAACTCTGCCGGGATCATCTGCGCCCGCGTCACCACCCCCACCGAGCTGCACCCCGAGGGGATCACCCGCATCGTGCTCTCCGGCGACCCGACGAAGGGCCTCGGCGCCGTCGCGGAGCCGGAGTGCGCCCGGGTGATCGCCGCCATCGACCTCGCCGAGGAGATGGGCGTCCCCGTCGAATGGTTCACGCTGTCCTCCGGCGCCCGGATCTCCATGGAATCCGGCACCGAGAACATGGACTGGGTGGCCGCGGCGCTGCGCCGCATCGTCGAGTTCACGCAGGCCGGCGGCGAGATCAACGTCGTCGTGGCTGGCATCAACGTGGGCGCCCAGCCGTACTGGAACGCCGAGGCCACCATGCTGATGCACACCAAGGGCATCCTCGTGATGACTCCGGATTCGGCGATGGTGCTCACCGGCAAGCAGTCGCTGGACTTCTCCGGCGGCGTCTCCGCGGAGGACAACTTCGGCATCGGTGGCTACGACCGCGTGATGGGCCCCAACGGGCAGGCGCAATACTGGGCCCCCAACCTGGGCGCTGCCATGGGCATCCTGCTCAGCCACTACGACCACACCTACGTGGCCGACGGCGAAACCGGCCCCCGCAAGGCGCCCACCACGGACGCCGATGACCGCGACATCTCGGATTACCCGCACCATCTCGAGGGCTCGGACTTCGCGACGGTGGGCCAGATCTTTTCCGCGGAACACAACCCGGACCGGAAGAAGGCCTTCGACATCCGCACCGTGATCGCTTCGGTGTGCGACCAGGACCACCCGCGCGTGGAACGTTGGGCGGGCATGGCCGAGGCCGAGACCGCCGTCGTGATGGACGCGCGGATCGGTGGGCATTCGGTCAGCGTGCTGGGCATCGAATCCAAGCCGGTGCCCCGCGCGGGCTTCCCGCCCACCGACGGCCCGGACACCTTCACGGCCGGCACGCTGTTCCCACGCTCCTCGAAGAAGGCCGCGCGCGCCATCAACGCCGCCTCGGGCAATCGCCCCCTGGTGGTGCTGGCCAACCTCTCCGGCTTCGACGGCTCGCCTGAATCCATGCGCAACCTCCAGTTGGAGTATGGCGCGGAGATCGGGCGCGCGATCGTGAACTTCGAGGGTCCCATCGCCTTCGTGGTGATCTCGCGCTACCACGGCGGCGCCTTCGTCGTGTTCTCTAAGCAACTCAACGAGAACATGACGGTGCTGGCCATCGAGGGTTCCTACGCCTCCGTGCTGGGCGGCGCTCCCGCCGCAGCAGTGGTCTTCGCGGGGGACGTCGCCAAGCGCACGGCGGCCGACGCGAGGGTCCGCGAGTTGGAGTCCCGCCTGCAGACGGCGGCCCCGCAGGATCGCGCGGCGCTGCAGTTGGAACTCGCCGATGCCCGGGCAGCCGTCCGCGCGGAGAAGATCTCAGAGGTCGCCGCCGAGTTCGACGGCGTGCACTCGATTCACCGCGCCGTCGAGGTGGGCTCGGTGGACAAGGTCATTTCCCCTGCGGAACTGCGCCCCGCCATCATCGAGGTGATCCGGGGGCACGCCGCGAGCTAGGCCGCGGCTACCGTGGGTTCATGATGTTCAACACGGAGCCACTGCGGACGGAGCCGCCTGCGGGTGTCGCGGCGGACCAGCTGGAGCTGTTTGCCGAGGCCAACGGCCTCACCTATGAGCGCAGCACCGGACAGATTCCCTACAAGGGCATGATCTTCCGCAGCGGCGAGGGGCGTACCATCACGCATCGCCTGCGCTCCGAGGCGGGCCCGTTTGCCGATGCAGGCGGCTTCCGGGCCATCCCCGGTGGCGCGGATTCGGATCTCGCCAACCGGTGGAACTATGCCGCCTTCCGCCTGCCCCGCCCCATGCCGCACATCGTGCTGGACGCGAGGGCGAACAACCCGTTGGGGATCTCCAACCTGCCGACGGAGCTGGTGAGTTCCCAACGCCTGAAGATGGGCGATCCGTTCGACAAGCGCTTCACGCTGTACGCCCCCGAAGGATATGAGCAGGACCTGTTCTATCTCTTCCCGGCGCACGTGCAGGAGGCCCTCCTCGCTGCGCCCGCCAAGTACGACATCGAGATCAAGGGCAGCTGGCTCTTCCTCTACACGAAGGGCCGCCAGGATCTGCGTGACCCTGCCACCTGGGAGTTCCTCGGGCACATCGCCGAGGAGTTGATGGGCCGCATGACGCCCATCGCGGAGCGCTGGCGCGACCGGAAGGCGATTGCACCGACGACGAGCAAGTGGCGGCCGCGCCACCCGGCGGTGGGCGCCGGCGGGCAACAGCTGCAGCACAGGTTCCCTTGGCGCTCCACGCTCGTGAGCCTCGGGGTGGTCATCATCTTGGCCGTGCTCTACGTGGCCTCAGGCCCCTGACCACCAAGTATGGTTTTATGGGTCACTTGATATAGTTACCCGTATGCACAAGACGACGGTTGAGATCCCGGAGGCGCTCGCCACGAGGGCCAAGCGGTTCGTGGCCGCCAGCGGGCGCACGGCCACCTTGCGTGAGCTGATCATCGCGGGCCTCGAGCGGGAGCTCGATGCCCGCGAGCAACCCCCGGTCGCGGATTTCTATTGGCCAACCGTCAGCGGCGAGGGGCCACGCGTCGACTCGGCCTCCGCCTTGGCCCTCAGCTACGGCCTTCCCGAATGATCGCCGTCGACACGAACATCCTCGTCTACGCTCACCGCGAGGATGCGCCGCAACATCGCCCGGCAAAGGAAGCGCTGCTCAGGTTGGCAACCGGGGTTGCACCGTTCGGCATTCCGTGGCCAAGCGTCAGCGAGTTCCTCGCCATCGTGACGCATCAGCGCATCTATCAGCCGCCATCCACCACCGCTCAGGCGTTGGCCGGGGTCAACGCGCTGAAGGCGCTGCCCAACGCCCGGTTCCTGGGCGAGACGCAACGCCACCTTGACGTGTTGGAGATGATTCTTTCCCCTGGCGTGACGGGCGCGAAGATGCATGATGCACGGATCGCCGCAATCTGTCTCTCCCACGGCGTGAGCGAACTCTGGACGGCAGATCGCGACTTCAGCTACTTCCCCGAGCTCCGCACTCGCAACCCCCTCATCGCCTGACTCCCCTTGGCCCTCAATGGCGCCGGAAGGGGAGCAGCCCACGCAACCCGGAGTGCCGCCTGTTGGATTTGGTTTAAGTTTCAACTAAGATGCAGGCATGACACTCGATGCGGTTGTGATTGGGGCCGGGCAGGCCGGGCTCTCGGCTGCCCACCATCTGCAGCGGCTGGGCATCAACTTCGTGGTGCTCGACGCCAACCCGGCACCCGGCGGCGCGTGGCAGCACCGCTGGGATTCGCTGACCATGCACGACGTGCACGGTGTCGCGGATCTCCCCGGCACAGACGTGCCCGAGTGGGACCGGAAGGCCCAAGCCAACGTCGAGGTGCCTGCGTACTTCGCCGAATACGAGGAGCGGTACGGGCTCCCCGTGGAGCGCCCCGTCCGTGTGACCCGCGTGGATTCTGACCCTGCCACCGACGACCTGCTGGTACACGCAACCGACGGCCGCAGCTGGCGCACACGTTCACTCGTCAACGCCACCGGCACCTGGGACACCCCGTTCATCCCCTACTACCCCGGCGCTCGCTCCTTCCAGGGGCAGCAGTTCCACACGGCGCACTATCCAGGGCCCGCGGCGCTCACTGGCAAGCGGGTCGTCGTGATTGGTGGCGGCGCCTCAGCCGTGCAGTTCATCGGCGAGCTCGCCGGCTTGGCGGACATCACGTGGGTGACCCGCAGTGAACCCGTCTGGCGGACCACCGAGTTCAACCCCGATGCGGGGCGCGAGGCAGTGGCCCTGGTGGAGGAGCGCGTGAAGCGGGGCCTTCCGCCGCGGTCCGTCGTGAGCGTCACGGGCTTGATGCTGCGCGCACAGGAGCAGAAGGCCGCCGCCATGGGCTTGTATGACGCCCGTCGAGAGATGTTCACGAGCATCGAAACCGACGGCGTGCGTTTCGCCGACGGCAGCTTCGTCGAGGCAGACGTGTTGTTGTGGGCCACAGGGTTCCGGCCGTCGATCGGCCACCTGGCCCCCCTGCGGCTCCGCTCCCCCGAAGGCGGCATTGAACTGCTGGCCCCGCGAGACCCGCACACCTACACCACCTCCGCCGTCGACGGGCGGATCCACTTCGTGGGCTATGGGCCGTCGGCGTCGACGATCGGCGCGACGCGGGCCGGCCGGGTCGCGGCACTCTCGGTCCGCGACCAGCTCAACCAGCGTTGAGCAGCGCGCGGGTATGAGCGTTGAGGAGCACGCCGTCGGGATCGACGGCGGCTCGGGCTCGGCGGAAATCGTCGAAGCGCGGGTACAACTGCGCCAACCGGTCTGCGGTGAGCGTGTGCTCCTTGCCCCAGTGCGGGCGACCCTCGTAGGCCCCGAACACCGGTTCGACGGCGGCCACCACCGGCGCGAACCGCTGGCGGTGGTAGCGGTGCACGGCCAGGTAGATGCTCTCGCGGCCAGACGCGGTGCCCAGCCAGGTGTCGTCGGCCGCGGCGGTGCGCACCTCCAGCGGGCACGTCACCCCCTCACCGGACACCACAACCGCGCGCTCCACCTCACGCACCACGCGCCGGAAGGCGGCCAGCGGCATGGCGTACTCGGATTCGTGGAACCGCACCCGCCTGGGCGCCACATACACGCGGTGGGAGGCGTCGGAGAAGGAGCGCCCTGCCATGAGACGGGAGGACACCTCGCGCACGGGGCCAGACAGCACGGGTACGCCCGTGGCCGCGGCGTTCATCGCCTCGAAGACACCGTTGCCCAGGATCTCGCGATTGAGGATCCGGTCCGTGCGGGTCATGGGCCGCACCGCGCCGTCTGCGGGCAGGCGACGCAACTCCTTCACTGTGGCGCGACGTGTGCCGGGGAACCAGAAGAACTCCAGATGATCAGCCACGCGGGCCCGCTCCACGTAGCTCTCGAGAACGTGCTCGATGGGTTCGGTGGTCTCCGTGCACTCAAGGTTGAAGGCTGGGACGCAGCGCAGCGTGACCTGGGTGATGACGCCCATCACTCCTAGCCCGACGCGGGCAGCGTGGAACAAGTGGTCTGCATCTCCAGGGGTTTCGACACCGCTCGTAGAACTCGCGGGCTCAACCAGCGGCAAAGGACGAGCGGGCTCAACCGCACCGCTGGTTGAGCCGCCTGACTGCGAGGAACGAGCAGCATCAGGCGTGTCGAAACCCACCGAGCGGACCGACCCGTCAGGCAACGCGAGTCTCAGCCCGGTCACCATCCCCGAGTAGCCCGTGAAACCCAGCCCGGTGCCATGTGTGCTGGTGGAGATGGCTCCGGCCAGCGACTGAGTGTCGATGTCACCCATGTTGGGCAGCGCCAAACCGTGGGGCGCCAGCAGGCCGGCAACGTCACGGATGCGCGTGCCCGCCCAGAAGGTGGCCTCCTCGCCGTCCACCCGCACCAGCCCCGTCAGCTGATCCAGCGACAACAACACCTCGCCCGTGGCCACCAACGGCGTGAAGCTGTGCCCGGCCCCTACCGGGCGAACCGTGCGGCCCTGCTCGCGGGCGCGCCGCAGCACCAGGGCGGCCCCCGCCTCCGAGGCCGGATAGGCGACCTCCGTGGGCTCGCACCGCACGGATCCGCTCCAGTTGCGCCACCTCACAGCGTCACCAACCCTTCGCCCCGATACGTGGGCCACTCGTCGATCACGGTCGGCACGCCGTCGACCCTGCGCACGACGGCGTAGCTCGCCATCCGCTCGGCGAGCTCGCCGGCCTTGGCGTGCCGCAGCCAGACGGTGTCGCCCACCCGGAGCCGCCCGGCCGCCGCCCCCACGACGGGGGTCTGCACCTCGCCGGCCGCCTCGTCGGGTGCGTACTTCAGCCCAGATGGCCAGGCGATCGTCGGCAACCTATCCCGCCCCGGCGGCCCAGACGCCACCCACCCTCCACCCAGGAGGGTCGCCACCAAGGGCGCGGGCCGGCGCACCACGTCGAGCCCGAAGTGCAACGCCGCCCGCGGACGGAAGCTTTGATACCCATCAAACAATCCCGGCCCCACGATCCCAGAACCGACGGCGGCCTCAGTCACCGCCGCCTCCCTGCAGGTGGTCTCCAGCGAGCCCGTTCCCCCGCCATTGACGAACTCCAGATCCGCCACCTCGCGCACCGCCGCAACCGCGGCCGCACGCCGCACCGCCAGTTCGCGCGAGGAGCGCGCCTTCATCTGGCGCACGGCCTGCCGGTACGCGCTGCGCCCCACATCTGCGACCCCCGCGATCTGCCCCTCATAGGCCATCAGCCCCACCAGCCGGAACCCGCGTCTGGCCATCACCGCCCGCGCCAAACCACCCAACCCGGCAGCCGTCCGCACCGGGGAACGCAGCGCGCCGAAGCGCACGCCGCGCAGGGGCGCGTAGGAGGCATCCAACTCCAGCGCAACGCGCACGTCGGGGTGCCCCGGGATGGCCGAGTCCAAGAGGTCCAGTTGCTCCACGGAATCCACCATCAGCGTGATGGCTGCGCGCGCCTCATCGTCGGCAGCCAAGCGCGCCAGAGCGGGCCGGTCCGCCGTCGGGTACGCCACCACCACGTCCCGCACCCCGCGCTCCACCAGCCACAACGCCTCCGGCAGCGTGAAGGCCAGGGTGCCCGCATACCCCTCGGCGGCCAGCGAGTGCTCCAGCAGCCGGCGCACGCGCAGCGACTTCGATGCCACCCGCAACGGCTTCCCCGCCGCCCGACGGCGCAAGTCTGCGAGGTTGTGATCCACCGCATCGAGATCCAGCACCGCCACGGGGCGCGACGTCAGACCGGCGGCCTCCAACGCCGCCCGGTACTCGGCCGCCGCCCCATCATCCATGAGCAGATCCTAGACTTCTGGCCATGACGAGGCGGCTGGCACTGGTAACCGGTGCATCCGGCGGGATCGGCGAAGCAATTGCCCGGCGGTTGGCGGCGGACGACATGGTGGTGATCGCGCTGGCCAGGCGGGCGGAGAAGCTCCGCACTCTGGCCGCGGAGATCGACGGCGCAGCCTACGCCGTCGACCTGTCAGACCCAGACGCCACCACCGCCGTCTGCCAGCAGATCCTCGAGGAACACGGCACGCCTGATGTGATCATCAACAACGCGGGAGCTGGTCGTTTCATCTCCATCGAAGAAACGAGCAATGAGGAGGCGCGCCAGCAACTGGAGCTGCCCTACCTGGCCGCCTTCCACGTGACCCGCGGGTTCATCGAGCCCATGCTGCGGCGCGGTTCGGGCACCATCTTCCAGATCAACTCCCCCGTGGCCGTGGTGCCGTGGCCGGGTGCGGTGGGGTACGCCGCCTCCCGCTTCGCGCTGCGAGGCTTCACCGAAGCCCTGCGTCAAGACCTGTGGACCACCGGCATTCGGGTGGGGTCGCTCACACCCGCGCGGGTGCACAGCGAGTATTTCGACGCCAACCCCGGTTCGGTGGAGCGGGTGCCGCGGGTTGAGGCCCTCGTCGGCACCATGACGCCGGAAGGGGTTGCCGATGCGGTGGCCGTCAGCCTGCGGCATAGGGCACACCGCGACAGTTTCGTGCCATGGCGGTGGGCGCTCATTGCGCCTTGGGCGAGAGTGTTTCCGGGGGTGGTCGCGTGGCTGTTCCGGGCCACGGGGCATCGTCGCCTGCACCAGAAGAAAGACACGGAGGGCCGGCACCGGGGGTAGACACCCGCCCTCCGCATACACAATTGTATGCACACTATCCGGTTTGTCTCAAGTCGAGACTATTGACTCACTCGCGCTCCCAGCGACGCGTGGCGATGTCCGCAACCAGAGCGCTGTCCAGCATCAGCAGAGCCCTCCTCAGACCTGCGCCGTCGATGCCCTCCGCGGTGTCGATTCGCGGGCGGGTCGGCTGCCCCGTGGGGCGGTCCGCCACCAGTTGCGCCACGTCGTTGAGCCGCTTGGTCATCTCGGGGCTGAGCATGCGTTCCTTGCGCCCGCGCTTGGACAATTCGACGGCGAACGCCTCGTGGGCGTCGATCTCGGCCGGATCTTCCGACAGGAGCATGGCCCCGGTGGAGCGCAGGATTTCCAAGCCACGGGCGAGGTCGCCGTTGCCGAACTCCGCCACGGCGTCGCGCAGGATGGGGTTGTCGTCGCGCACCTGCTCGGCCAGCAGGATGAGGTGCGCGCCCATGATGCGCTCCTTGGATCTGGCCAGCGAATCCTCCGGGCTGAGGCGCACGCGTTCCTGGTCTGGGGCAGACATGACGGTGGCGTCGAGGAGCTCACTGCCCTTGTCCTCCGGTTGCGTGAAGGTGTCGCGCAGGGGCACGGCCTTGATCATGAGCGTGCCAGCCAGGGAAAGCATCGTCAGCACGGGCAGCACCAGGAACACGGCGTGCATCGCATCACCCAGGGAGGCGCGCAGCACGTGCGCGAGCTCGGTGGGCAGGTAGAGGAGGTCACCGGGGTTGAGCACGGCGTTGGGGTTGAGACCGCCGGTGGGGATCTTCGCCTCGAGCTCAGGTGTGAGGCGGTCCTTGATACCGCTCATCAGGTGGGTGGTCATGATGGTGCCTGCGATGGCGGTGCCAAGGGTGTTGCCGATGTTGCGCACGAACTGGAGCGACGACGTGGCCACGCCGAGGTCACGACGCTGGACTGCGTTCTGCACCGCCAGCACGTAGATCTGGAACGCCATGCCGTAGCCCAGGCCCAGCACGGAGGTGGCCAGCACCAGCTCCAGCTTGCTGGAATCGGCGCCCAGGCGGAGCATCAGCAACGCGCCCAGCACCTGCACCACGGCACCGGCGACGGCAAACTCCTTGTAACGGCCAGTCTTGGTGGTGAGCTGCCCAATCACGATGCCGATGGCGAACAGCACCACGTTCATGGGGATGAGGATCAGGCCAGAACCGGTGGCCGAGACGCCTAGCACGCCCTGCGCGTAGACGGGCACGTAGATCAGCACCGCCATCATCGACATGTTCATGAAGAACGCGCCCACCGTCGAGAAGGTGAAGATGGAGTTGCGGAACAGGTACATCGGCACGATGGGCTCTTCGGCGCGGCGCTCCACCCACACGAACGCCGCGAGGAACACCAGGCCCACGAGCAGCAGAACCAGGACGTGCGGCTCGCTCCAGCCGTCCTGGCCGCCGAGGCTGATGCCCAGCAGCGTGGCCGAGACGCCCACCGTCATGGTGGAGATGCCAGCGTGGTCGATCTTGCCCCGCACGGATTCCTCGGGGATGTGGAGGTGGCGCAGGATGATGAGCAGCGCGATCAGGCCCACGGGCATGGAGATGTAGAACAGCCAGCGCCAGCTTGAGACGTCGGTGATCCAGCCGCCCAACAGCGGGCCGGCCACCTGAGAGGCGCCCATCACGGCACCCATGTAGCCCTGATACTTGCCGCGCTGCCGCGGGGGGATGAGCACGCCCAGGATGGTCTGGGACAGCGGCATCAGGATGCCCATGCCCATGCCCTGGATGGTGCGGGCCACGATCAGGAACGCGAAGTTGAACGCCAGCCCGGAGAGGACAGAACCCAGCATGAACAGCAGCAGACCGATCACGTAGAACCGACGGCGGCCGAAGATGTCGGAAAGCTTGCCTGAGATGGGGGTGACGACAGCGCTGACCAGCATGACGATGGTGGACAGCCAGGAGTACCAGGCCAGCCCGCCGAGTTCTGCGACGATGCGCGGGATTGCTGGGCCCACGATCGTCTGCGAGATCGAGGCGGTGAACATGCCAATGACCAGGCCAAAGTAGGCCCACCGGATCTTGGCGAACTCAAAGGGTGCTGGCTGCTTCGTCACAGTTCCGAAATCTACCCCGCCTGGTTGCTAGACCGTCCGCACCCAGCGATCCCCGTCGGGCGCGAACCCAATCCTGGTGAGGTACTCCCGCTGGTGCTTGCCCGGCCGCTCCACCACCACGGTCTTCATGCCCAACTCCTGGAACACGCCGGAGCGACGGTGGACGAACTCGCCGGGGGTGAAGTCACGGAAGCGGGGGCTCACCCAGTCGAGCTCGACGGTGCCCTGAGCCCCGCCGTCGTCGCGCACCACGGTGACGCCCACCGTCTCATCACCGCGCACGACGAGCCAGGCATGGCGGTCGCCCTTGGCCAGGTTGGCGGGGTCGAATGCGGGATAGGTCGCCTTGATGTCGGCGGCGTGCACGCTCAGCACTCGCTTCAGGTAGCCGTCGTTGGCGCGAACAGGGACCACCTCGTAGACGCCAGCATCATGGCGTTCCTTGTAGAGGCGCCACAGCCAGTAGATGTTGATCAGCACGATGACGGCGTTCATGAACATGAATGGCCAGATCCCGATGATGCCGTTGTAGATGGCGGCGATGAGCGAGCCGGTGAGGTTCATCCAGCGGAAACGCAAGACGCGGCCCAGCGTCAGCGACCACACAACGAGAATGGATCCGATCCATCCGACAACCTCAAGCCACATGACGCCTCCAGCGATCTAGGCGCACGATGCTACCTCTCCACCGCCTGCCGCGGCAGATTCCTTCACCTACGCATGCGTAGGTGAAGGATTTCAATCGGTCAGCTGACCAGCTCCTTCTCCCTCTGGGGAGTGGCAACCGGGGCTGCCACGCGGACGGCGCGCTGAGGCTTGCGGAGCAGGCGCATCGCGTTGACGATGACCACCAGCACCGAGGCCTCGTGCACCAGCATGCCGATCGCCATGGTGACGCCACCGAACAGCACGCCCAGGAGGAGCACCGCCACCACCACGAGGGCGATGAAGATGTTGGAGCGCATGACGCCAGCGGTGCGCTTGGCCAGCGAGATGGACTCAGGGATGCGGTCCAGGTGGCTGGTCATGAGCGCGATGTCGGCGGTCTCGATGGCCACCGGGGAGCCGGCTGCACCCATCGCGATGCCAACGTCTGCCAGGGCGAGTGCCGGGGCGTCGTTGACGCCGTCGCCCACCATGGCCACGGTGTGGCCCTCGGCCTGGAACTGCTGGATGACCTCCAGCTTGTCCTCGGGCAGCAGCGACGCACGGGCGTCGTCAATACCCACCTGAGCAGCGACCGAGTTGGCCACGCGCTGGTTGTCACCGGTCAGCATCAACACTCGCTTGACGCCCGCCTGACGCAGGGAGTCGACGAGGGCGGCCGCCTCGTCGCGGATGGTGTCGGCCACGCCGAGCGCGCCGATGATCTGGCCGTCGAGGGCGACGACGAGCGGCGTGCGACCGGCTGCGGAGAGCTGATCGACGGCGTGCTGACCCCAACCGGTGTCCGCACCCACCTGAAGCATGAGGGCCAGGTTGCCGACGGCGACCTCGCGGCCGTCCACCTGGGCGATGACGCCGTGGCCGGGCACGGAGCGCACGCCTTCGGGGATGGCGGGGACGGTGATGTCACGCTCACGGGCAGCGACCAGGACCGGGACGGCGAGGGGGTGCTCGGAGCCGGCCTCTGCGAGGGCTGCCCAGCGCAGGACGCCGAGCTCGTCGTTGCCCTTGTTGGTCATGATGTCGGTGAGCTTGGGCTCTCCCTTGGTGATGGTGCCGGTCTTGTCCAGCGCCACCACGTCGATCTTGGCTGCGGTCTCGAGGAACTCGCCGCCCTTGATCAGGATGCCGTCGCGGGCTGCGCGGCCGATGCCTGCCACGAGTGCCACGGGCACGGAGATCACGAGGGCGCCGGGGCAGCCGATGACCAGCAGGGTGAGCGCCAGTTCGAGGTTCTGGGTGATGAGGCCCACCACGAGCGCTAGCACGATGATGCCGGGGGTGTACCACTTGGAGAAGCGCTCCATGAACTGCTGGGTGCGGGCCTTGGCGTCCTGCGCCTCCTCCACGCGGTGCACGATGCGGGCGAGGGTGGTGTCGGCGCCCACGCCGGTGGCGCTGAGGGTGAGGAAGCCGTCGGCCACGATGGTGCCGGCGAAGACCTCGGAGCCTTGCGCCTTCTCGACGGGGATGGATTCGCCGGTGATGGCGGCCTCATCGATGGCAGCCTGGCCGGAGATCACCGTCGCGTCGACGGGGACGCGCCCGCCGTTCTTGACGATGACCGTCTCTCCGACGGCGACGGTGTGTGCGGGCACCTCCACCTGTTCGCCGTCGCGGACGACGATGGCGGTGGTGGGGGCCAGCGCGACGAGCTCGGCGAGGGCGGAGCGGGTCTTGGCGAGGGTGGCGTTCTCCAGGGCGGCGCCCAGGGCGAACAGGAAGGTGACGGCTGCGGCCTCCCAGTAGTTCTTGATGAAGATGGCGCCGATGGCGGCCACGGAGACCAGCAGGTCGATGCCGATCACCTTGACCATGAGGGCCTGCCAGGCCTTCTTGACGACGGGGAAGCCGGCCACGATGGCGGCGGCGAGCATGAACCAATCGGCGATGCCGTTGGACTTGCCAAGGAGCAGTGCGAGGACGATCAGCGTGCCGGAGACGGCGGGGATCGCCCAGCGGCGAAGGCGGTCATTCATGGTGTCCTTACCTCTCAGAATGCCGAGGGAC
The DNA here is from genome assembly GCA_030538315.1 of Propionibacteriaceae bacterium. Lineage (GTDB taxonomy): Bacteria > Actinomycetota > Actinomycetes > Propionibacteriales > Propionibacteriaceae > Arachnia. The sequence continues at coordinate 14,344 of JAUNUF010000021.1, read as the reverse complement.
GAGCGGTGTAGCCGACCTTCTTGACCGCGGCGACGATGTCGTCGACGGAGGTCTTCTCAAGGTCGTGGTTGGTCTCGATGCGCGAGGAGGCGAAGTGCACCTTGACGTCGGAGACGCCGGGCAGCTTGCCGACGGCCTTCTCGATCTTGGTGACGCAGGAGGGGCAGCTGAAGCCTTCGGCGCGGAGGATGGTGTTGGTGGCGGTCATGATGTGTCCTTTCGGTTTGTTCGACACCCTCAAGCTACGTCCGATCCGCCACTCATTCCTTGACGCAGATCAACTCGCCCCTGGACTGGACGGTGCATACTTGAGCCATGTCAAGCGGCGATACCTGCGTTTCCCTGGTTCCCATCTTCAAGGGCCTTGATCACAAGCAACAGTTGGAGGTGGCCAACTTCGCGCGACCCCTCCACTTCGACGCCGGCGACCAGGTGGTCGCCGCCGGCGACTCATCCCGCCGCCTGTTCGTCGTGCACACCGGCCGCGTCCGGGTGGTTCATCTGCTGGAATCCGGGCGCGAGCACGTGGTGCGGGTACTGGGTGTGGGTGACGTATTGGGCGAGGACGCCTTCGTGCTGGGCCGCCGCCCCAACCATTACGCCTACGCCGACACCGAGGCGTCGATGTGCACCTTTGATCACGACGACCTCTCCGCCCTCGTGGCCCGCTACCCCGGGATCGCGGTGCGGATGCTGCAGGTCCAGTCCGAGCGGCTGGCCAACGCGGAGCGGATGCTGGCGGCGATGAGCGGCACCGACGTCGCGGCACGCCTGGCCGCCTACCTGCTGGATCTCCCATCGCACTCCACGCCTGCGGGCCTGGAGGTGGAGTTGCCCATGGCCAAGAAGGACGTGGCCTCGCACCTGGGCACCACGCCGGAGACGCTCAGCCGCAAGCTGCGCGAGTTCGTCGACGACGGCGTGCTCAGCCTGCACGGCCGCCGCGGCATCGTGCTGCTCGACATCGACGCCCTCATCGACCGTTCCACCGAAAGTTGAGGGGGTGATTTCGTGCAGATAGCCGGTATACGGGGCTATCTGCTCGTTTTCACCCCATGAAGCTCGACGCTTCGTTACTGGGTGATGTCGTAGGCCAGCAGGCGGGCCTTGTCGGCCTTGTTCTCGGAGCCTTGCAGCGCCAGCAGCTCGGCGTAGATGCCTCCGGTGCGAGCGAGCTCGGCCGGTGAACCCACCTCGTCGATGCGGCCGTCCTTCAGCGTGACGATCCGGTCAACCGAGGCGATGGTGGAGAGCCTGTGGGCGATGATCAACGTGGTGCGCCCCTCCATCAACTCCTCAAGCCCTGCTTGCACGGCGCGCTCGGCCTTGGTGTCCAGCGACGACGTGGCCTCGTCCAAGATCAGGATGGGGGCGTCCTTCAGCAGCGCACGCGCCACGGAGAGGCGCTGCTTCTGGCCGCCGGAGAGCTTGATGCCGCGCTCGCCGATCTCGGTGTCGAAGCCCTTCTCCAGCTTGGAGATGAAGCTCATCGCGTTGGCGCGCGTTGCGGCAGCGGTGAGTTCCTCGTCGGTGGCCCCAGGATGTCCGTACTCCATGTTCTCGCGGATGGTGCCGGAGAAGAGGTTGGAATCCTGGAACACCACGCCGATCTCGCGGCGCAGCGCCACCGTCGGCACATCACGGACGGATTGGCCGTGGACGCGGATCTCGCCGGCGGTGGCCGGGTAGAGCTTCATGATGAGGTTGACCAACGTGGTCTTGCCGCCGCCGGATTCACCGACGAACGCGACCTTCTCGCCGCGGTTGATGTGCAGGTCGATGTCCTTCAGCACCAGGGCGCCGTTGGCGTCGCTGTAGCCGAAATCCACGTTGTCGAACGCGATGACTGGGTCATCGTCGGTCCACTTCACCTCAGCGGTGGGGGCGGCCTCGAGCGCGTTGTTGGGCTCGTCGATCTCAGCCATCACCTTGAAGTACTCCTGGCTGCCCACCACGGCACGCTGCGTGAGGTCCACCCAGTAGCTCATGGAGGTGACGGGCATGCGCGCCATCGCGGTGAGTTGGATGAGCAGCACCATGGCGCCGACCGTGTAGTCGCCGCGGGCGGCCTGCACGAAGATGATGGCGTAGACGCCGAAGAACACCAGATCCAGCGCACCGCGGCGCCAGAAATCCATCCGGTGCCAGAAGGCGGACTGGCTCTTGGTGAGGGTGAGCGTCTCGTCGTAGTGGTCGTTGAAGCCGTCCAGCTCGCGCTTCTCCGCGACGAAGGACTTCACCACGCGCATCTGGCCGATGACCTCGGCGAAGCGGCCGCCGGCGATGTCGTAGTGGTCGTTCTTCTTCTTCTCCCACACCTGCCACTTGCGCGACGTCAGCGCGGTCAGCCACACGAAGATCGGGTAGATGACGATCAGCAGCACAGACAGCCACGGCGAATAGAACGCGGTGATCACCAGCACCGCCAGCAGCGTGATGACGGTGGGGAAGAAGCTGTTGGCGAAGGTCTGCAGGAAATCCGTGATCGACGTGATGGAGCGGTTCAGCCGGCTGACGATCTTGCCGGTGAGCTCGTTGTCGTAGTAGCGCTGCGGGAGGCGCAGCAGCTTGTGGAAGTAGCGGCCCGAGAGGATGGCGCGCAGCCGCACCGACATCTGGTCGCCGAAGTAGCCCGAGATGTTGGTCAGCAGCGAGTTCGCCAGCGCGATCACCAGCAGCACGACGGCGAACCACACGAGGTCGGTCCAGTCGCCGCCCTGCCCGGAGGCGATGGAAACGACGGTGTCGGTGGCCCGGCCAATGACGAACGGGGTCAGCAGGGCCGTGGCCGACACAAGGAGGGCGCCCACCACGATGCTGAGGTACAAGGGCCACAGTTCGCGAGCAGTGGCCATGATCCGAAGGATGCTACGCACGGCTGCACTCTACGCTGCGAATCCATGCGAAGGGATCCGGCACATCCGACGCATGCACACTGCATGTGGCGTATGCTTCTTGCATGACAACGATCCAAGTCCGCAACGTTCCGGAGGAGACGAGCCGCGCACTCAAGGCGAAGGCTGCGTTGGACGGCCGATCCCTGAGCGACTTCCTTCTGGATGAGCTTCAGAAGATCGCTGAGCGGCCGAGCCGTGCCGAACTTCTGGCGAGAATCGCTGCCAGACCAGAGCGGGAACTACCGCCAGCAGAGATCGTCCTCGAGTCACAGCGCCCCGCCTCATGACCCTGGTTCTGGACGCCTCCGCTGTCGCCGAACTCCTGCTACGAACCCCGCGAGGAAGCGCGGTTGTCGCCGCTCTTGGGGATCACGCCCTCATCGCCCCCCAGCACCTGACCGCCGAATTCTCCTCCGTCATCCGCGGCTGGTCCCTTGGCGGCCACATCACTGAAGCTGAGGCCTTGCAGACGTTCCGGGATTTCGAGGAACTTGGTGTCGAGCAGCTCGACATGGTCGCCCTCCTGCCACAAGTGCACGCGCTGCGTCACAACTTGACGGCATACGATGCGATGTATGTCGTGTTGGCCAGGACGGTGGGATGCAGCCTCCTCACCCTCGACCAAAGGCTCATCGCTGCCGCGCCGGACTGCACTCTGCCACCACCCAAGTAGACGTGGGCCAGCTGCTACGGCAGCGGCTCGGTGATGTCGTCCTGATACGCCGAGACCCCATCGAGCAGCCCAGGGCTCGAGCCCAGCCCCTACGCTGGCTGCATGCGGACGCTGCGCACGGTCACCCTCAACACCGGTTACGACGACTACTTCACCGTCGGTGATCCAGTCTGGGGCGGCGTCGCCCCCATGCACGCCTTCCAATCCGTCTGCTCAGGCAAGGGCATCTCGTGTGCCCGGGCCGCCGTCGCGCTGGGTGTGCCCACCACCGCCTACGCCCTCATCGGTGCAGATGACAAGGCCGATTACTCGCGGCGCCTGACAGCCGAGGGCATCGCGCATCGCCTTGTCTCGGTGGCGGGCGGCACGCGGCACAACCTCACGCTCATCGACGCAGCCGGCGAGAAGGTGGCGGCACACTTCATGGCGCAGGGCTACCAGCTCAGCGGGCCCGACGACGTGGCGCCGCTGATCGACACCGTGCTGGCGGATGTGCAACCCGGCGACATCGTCACCCTCAACGGCTCCACCCCCACCGGACTTCCCGCCACGACGTGGGCGGATCTCGCCCGCGCGGTGCTGGAGAGGGGCGCCGAGGTGATCGTCGACGCCCAGAAGGACGCGCTGCTCGAGGCCCTGAAGGTGCCGGGCGTGTTGGCGTTCAAGCCCAACGACGAGGAGATCCTGGCCATCCCCAGAGTGGCCGCGGCGGATCCGGCGGAGCGGGTCGCCGTCGCGCTGGAGGTGCTGGCTGAGGCTGGTACCCAGCTGCCGCTGGTGTCGCTCGGAGCCCGGGGCGTGGCAACAGAACGCGGAACGGCCAGCCTGCCCGTCAGCCGACCCATCCAGTCCGTCATGGCCGGCGACACCTTCGTGGCCGGGCTGGCCTGGGGCCGCCTCTCCTCAGCCGATCCGACGCAGTGGCTGCGGCACGCACTCGCAGCGGCGGCCGCCCACGTGGAAGGCCTGACCGGAAGCCGCCTCGGCGCGCGCGCCCGCCAGAATCTCCCCCTCGCCCGACTACCATGAGTGGGTGATGGTCGGTCGGATGCTGCGTGCCCTGCTGGCAGCGGTACTGCTGGCGGCCGGCGTGCTGACCGTCCCGAGCGTGGCACAGGCCCGCACGGATTACCTCGACGTGGAGATCACCAGCATCTCCACCCCGGCCATCAACCTGGCGGATCCGGGTCAGGTCATCGAGCTGCACGGCACCCTCACCAACGTGTCCACCACCCCCATCCGCTACGTCAACGTGCACTTCTGGCGCGCCCCCGTGCCCATCACCAGCCAGGAGCAACTGCTGAGCCTCAGCAGGGAACTGCCGCTGGGTGCCCGGCTCTTCGAGGAGGCCGCCGGCAACCTCCACACGCTCACGCGCGACGACGCATTCGGCCCCGGCGAGCGCGCCGAATTCCACGTGCGCGCCACCGTCCGCGAGCTCACCACGGCCTCGGCGCACCAACCGCCGCTCCCCCAGGACGACGCTGTCTACCTCCTGGGCGTGCACGTGCGTGGCATTCCCGAGGGCGGATCGAACATGGTGGTGGGCCGCGCCGAGATTCCGACGGCGGCCACCGCGAAGCCGGCGGCGTCCAGCGCGTTGGTGCTGCTGAGCGCGCCTCCGTCCTGGCTCCCAGACGGCTCCTTCCTCACCGATGCCCTCTCAGACGACCTCACCCACCGCCTCGAAACCCTCCTCACCTCGGCGGAACGCCCCGGGGTGATAGCCGCCGTCGACCCAGCCCTCTACCAGGCCGCACGCTGGCTGAGCAGCGAGCACACCGTCGCCGGTGAACCGCGTGAGGGCAGCGGCGTGGCCCTGCGCTGGGTGGAGCGAGTGGACGCCCTGGCGGAGGCCGGCCGGCTGTGGCGGTTGCCGTTCGGCAACCCGGATCTGGTGCGGGCGGACGCCACTGGTCAGCGCGCCACGGTGCTCGCCTGGGCGCGAGAGGCGGTGCCCGAAGCGTTGGTGGAGCTCCCGTTGGTGGCGGTGCTCGACGGCGCCGGCCGCGCACTGGTGGCAGAGCTAGGCGAGTTCGACACGGTGGTGGTGCGCAACGCCACAGGTGCCAGCTCGGGCCAGCCTCGCGTCCTCACGGCCGCCCCACAAGGATCGGTCAGTGTGCTGCCCGACGGCGTGCAACTGGCGCGCCGGATCGCCGACGAGCTGCTCGCCCCACGCCCCCTCCTCTACGTGATCGACACCCCAGCGGCAGCCGCAACAGACGATCCGCTGGCGCCCCACCGCCACCATGTGCCCGCGGCAACCACCCCGTCGGAGCCTTTGCGCTGGAACGAGACCACACCGCCCACGCCCCTCACCAATCTGGCCCAGGCGCTCAAGGCGGAGGCGGCCAACGCCGCTCTGCTCGCGGATCTCACCCCGGATGCGCCGGCCTACCACCAGGCGGCGATCGGTGCCGCCTCCTACTCCACGTGGTTCACCACCGAATCTGCTGCCATCAACTACGCCACCGCCGCGTCGCCCCCGGATATCGACCTGGGCCTCATCACCCTGCGCACCGCCGCCAGCTACGTGATGGGCGCCCGCGTCAACGAATTCCCGGCCACCCTGTCCAATGGGCTCGACGTGCCGGTCACCGTGGGCGTCGAGTTCGACTCCGACGCGCCCCAACGCATCCGCGTCCCCGCCGTCGACCCGGTGCACATCCCGGCGCGGGGCAGCGCGACCATCATCATCACCCCGGAAGCCTCCGCCAACGGGGTCGCGTTGGTGCATCCACGCCTCGTCACAGCGGAGGGCATGGACCTGCGTGGCAGCGAATCCATTGAGATCACAGCCACGGATCTTGGGCGCGTCGGCTGGATCATCATCCTCGTCTCGGGTGCAGTGGTGTTGGGCGGCACTGCGTGGCGGATCTCGACAGTTCGGCGCGAGCGCGCGGAGCAGGAGCCCTCGGAAGAGGAAGTGGATTGAGCCAGGTCAGCAGCACGAAGAGGTTGGTCTCCGCGAGCGCGGTGATGGCGTCCGGCACGCTCATCTCCCGCATCCTGGGCGTGATCCGGGTGGCGTTGCTCGCGTTCATCCTGGGCAACGCCACGAGGCAAGCGGATATCTACGGCCTGGCAGACATGGTGCCCAACTCGCTCTACATCCTGTTCGCCGGCGGAGCCCTCAACACCGTGCTGGTGCCGCAGATCGTGCGCGCCATCAAGAACGACCCCGACGGCGGCGAGGCCTACACCAACCGCATCATGACGGCGTTCATGCTGATCATCACCGGCGTGGCCGTGGTGGTCACCATCGGTGCGCCCGTCGTCGCCCGCATCTACACCTCCGAGGCGTGGCGTGACCCCGGGCTGGAGGCGCAGTACGCCTCCCTCATCGCGCTGATGTTCCTCACGCTGCCGCAGATCTTCTTCTACGGGGCGTTCTTCCTCATCGGCCAGGTGCTCAACGCCCGAGACAAGTTTGGCCCCATGATGTGGGCCCCCATCGCCAACAACATCGTGGCCATCGGCGTGCTCACCACCTATCTGGTGATCTGGGGCAACCAGGAAGACCACAGCCAGCCGTTCAGCACGCAACAGATCCTGTTGCTGGGCCTCGGCTCGACGGCTGGCATCGCCGTGCAGGCGCTGGTGCTGCTGCCGTACGTGAAGAAGGTGGGCTTCAAGCTGCGCCCCCGCTTCGACCTCAAGGGCACCGGCCTCGGCCACACCTTCTCCCTCGCCAAGTGGACCATCGGCTTCGTGGCCGTCAACCAGTTGGCGCTCGTGGTGGTCAACCGCCTGGCCACCTCCGCCACCGCCACAGGGCAGGGCGCTGGCGTCGTCGCCTATTCCAACGCGCACCTCCTGTGGATCCTCCCCCACTCGCTGATCACCGTCTCGCTCGCCACCGCGATGCTCCCCAATGCCTCCCGGCTGGCCGCTGCAGGCGACACCCGTGGGGTCGCGGAAGAGTTCATGAAGACGGTGCGGCTGGCGCTGATCGTGATCGTGCCCGCCACCGTCGTGTTCCTTGCGCTCGCGCAGCCGACGGCGGGTCTACTGTTCGGCTTCGGGCGCGGCGGCGCGGATGCCGGCCTCGTGGCGTGGGCGCTGTTCGCCTTCGCGCTGGGCCTCATCCCCTTCACCATCCAGTTCGTGTGCCTGCGCACCTTCTACGCGTTGGAGAACACCCGCACCCCGTTCTTCGTGCAGCTGTTGATCGCTGGGCTGAACATGGCCGGCGCTCTGGGCTTGGTGTGGCTGGTGCAGAACTGGCTGGACGAGCCGTCGTCGTGGATCGCGACGGCGCTGGCCGCGGCCTACTCCATCGCCTACCTGGTGGGCGTGCTGGTGTCATGGCGGGTGCTGAAGCGTCACGTCCCCGGGATCGACGGCGGCGCGCTCCTGCTGCACATCGTGCGGCTGCTGCTGGGCTCCGCAGTGGGGGGCGTGGCGGCCTACTTCCTCGCCCCGTTGATCGGCGGGTTACTGCCCAGCCGGCAGCTGGGCAACATCGCCGCGCTCGCCGTCGGCGGCCTGCTGATCCTGGGCAGCTACATCCTGATCGGCAAGCTGCTGAAGGTGCGCGAACTCACCAGCCTGGGTTCGCTCGTGCGCAGCAGGTTCGGGCGCAGGAGTGCCGGGAGCGCAGAGCCACCGCAGCCCGCTTCCAGCGTCATTTCGGATGTCTATGACGATTTCGACTCCGGCCCCCCTACGATCATTCGCAACCGGCCACCCGTCGTCGAACGGACCTTCGACCAGCCGCCCATCCGTCCAGCACGCGCCAAGGAGGACGTCATGGAGCCCACGCCAGATCCCCTCGACGAGCTCACCGACGAGCCGCTCTCCGAACCCCTCGCTCAGGTCGCCGACGAGCCGTTCACTGAGGTCAGCGAAGAGCCGTTCACTGAGGTCACCGAAGAGCCCCTTGCTGAGGCTGCGCCGAACCCTCGGTACTCGGTTTTCGAGGACGACGACCCCACCGGCCCACTCGACATGCAGGCGCTGTTCCGTCAGGACACCGGGATCGCCACCGTGGGCACCCTCTTGCACACCCGTTACGAACTGGTGGAGAAGTTGGCCACGCGCCATGGCGCGGAGACGTGGCGGGCGCACGATCAGGTGCTGTCACGCGACGTTGTGGTGCACGTGTTGGCGCCCGGCGACGAGCGCATCCCGGAGCTGATGATGGCCGCTCGCAAGGGCGCCGCCGCCACGGATTCGCGCTTCCTGAGGGTGCTGGACGCCGATGAGATCATCGAGCCGGATCAGGGCATCGGTGCCTACGTGGTGGCCGAGTACGCCTACGGCCGCAGTCTGATGCGGCTGCTGGAAGTGGGGCCGTTGAGCACGTTGGAGGCCGCGCACGTGGTGCGCGAGCTGGCGGATGCCCTCGTCGGCGTGCACGCCCAAGGGCTGTTCCACGAGCAGATCCACCCAGACAACGTCATCATCACCACCTCTGGCGCCGTGCGGCTGGTGGGCTTCGGGATCGAGGCCACCCTGGCCGGGCGCGAGGCAGATGCCAGCGCCTGGTCCACCCGGGAGCACGCCGACGTGGTGGGCCTGGGCAAGGTGCTCTACGCCGCCCTCGTGCGCCACTGGCCGGGCGGCAACCAGTGGGGGCTGCCGGCGGCGCCGATCATCGCCGGTGAAACCGCTGCCCCGCACACGGTGGTATCTGGCGTCTCTCCGGCTCTGGACCGGATCTGCAGCACCACCCTGACGGAACGCGGAGAGCTCAGCGCGCCCCGGATCGTCAGCGCCGCGCAGCTCGCGTCTGCGCTTGGCGAGGTGTTGGGCACCGCGAACGCGTCGCTGGATCTTGAGCAGCGGGTGCGCAGCTGGCAGGGGCCACAGGATGCGCCCGTCCGCCCTGGGCCGTTCCAGGAGGCGCCTTGGACGCCAGTTCGGCCAGATGAGGATTCGGGGCGCCTCGATGCGTTCTACCGGCCGGTCGACGTCGAGCCGGATGAGGAGGACTCGATCTTCGGGTTCGGAAGCCGCCGGGATCCGGCCGCGATGCCCACCGCCACCGCGGTGGCCCCGGCCGTGGGCGCTGCCTCGGCAGGAGGGGTTGCTTCGACGGGGGGCTCTGAGGATCGCCGACGCTCTGGGAACAACCGCAAGTGGTGGCTGTTGCTGGGCCTGGCGGTGCTGGCGGTCGCCATCGCGCTCGTCTACCAGCTGTTCGCAGGCGACCCCTCAGATACCGCTGGCCCAGGCAGCGACGGCACCACGCCCACGGTGGTCAGCCCCACGGAGACCGGCTCTGAACAGACTCAGGAGGGTGAGCCCGCCGTCGAAACTGCGCCGTTCCAGATCGCCAAGGTCACGGATTTCGACCCCGAAACAGATGGCGGCAACAACGAGGAACTGCCGGAGCTGGTGGGCAACGTCACGGACGGCGACCCGGCCACCACGTGGCAATCCATGCGCTACCTGCGCCACGCCACGCTGGGCAACTTGAAGCCCGGCGTGGGGCTGGTGCTGGATTTGGGCGAGGCGCGCCAGGTCAGTGAGGTCGCCTTGACGATGGTGGGCGGTGAGACCGCCGTCGAGGTGCGCGTGCCGAAGGGCGATGCGCCGTCGATGCGGACGGAGGCTGATTGGGAGGTCGTTGGCGCCAACGCTGCCACCCCTGCCGGTGAGTCCGTGATCGCCTTGGAGGCGCCGGTGGAGACGCAGTGGGTGTTGGTGTACTTCACCAAGCTGCCGCCTGTTGAGGGCGGTTTCCGGGCTGAGGTCGCCGAGGTCGCCGTCAGCTGACACGACGCTGGTTGAGCTCTCGCGCTGGTCCCTGAGCGTCACAGGTGCGAGGAACGAGCACCCGGTGGCGACGAAGGGCCGCCAAGCGCGATCGATCACCGCAGCCACAACTTGGTCGTGACGGGCTTGCCGGCCCTTCGTCGGATCGCGCTGCTCCTTCGTCGCAGGCGCTCCGCTCAGGGACCAGCGGTGCCCAGGACCTTGGCGAGGTCGTAGCTCAGCGGCTCCTCGAGCTGATCGTACGTGCACGACTCCGGCTCCCGATCATCCCTCCACCGCACAAACTGCGCCGTGTGGCGGAAGCGATCCCCCTCCATGTGGTCGTACCTCACCTCCACCACACGCTGGGGGCGCAGCGCAACGAAGCTCAGGTCCTTGCTGGCGTTCCAGCGCGAATGCTGCGACGACGTGGGAGTCCGCTGCCCTGCGGCCTCGGCCCACGGATGACCCTCCGACTCATCGACGAGCGGCTGCAGCTCCTCGAACAGCTCGCGCCGACGTTCCATCGGGAAGGCGCCGATCACACCCACGGAGTTGAGCACGCCGTCGTCGGTGTAGAGGCCCAGCAGCAGCGAGCCGACGGCCTTCGGGTCGTTCTTGTGCGGCCTGTACCCGGCGACGACGACGTCGGCCGTCCGCTCGTGCTTCAGCTTGTACAGCACCCGCTTGTCCTCCTGGTACGCCTCGCCCAGGGGCTTGGCGATCACGCCGTCGAGGCCGGCGCCCTCGAACTGCTCGAACCACTCCATCGCGGTGGGCTCGTGCGTGGTGGCCTGCGTGAGGTGGATGGGCGGCTGCGTCTTCTTGAGCGCCTTCTCCAGGGCGGCACGGCGCTCCTTGAAAGGCTTCTCGGCGTAGTTCTCCATGCCCAGCGCCAGGAGGTCGAACGCCACGAAACTGGCGGGCATCGCCTTGGACAGCTTCTCGATGCGCGATGCCGCGGGGTGGATTCGCTGCTGCAACGCGTCGAAGTTCAGCCGGTCCCCTGTCTCCGGGTCGATCATGATGATCTCGCCGTCGATCACCGAATGGTCAGGGAAGTTCGCGATGACCGCCTCCACCAACTCCGGGAAGTAGCGCGTCATCGGCCGCTCGTTGCGACTGCCGATCTCCACCATGCTGCCCGAGCGCCAGATGATGGCGCGGAACCCGTCCCACTTGGGTTCGAACAGGTATTCGCCCTTCGGCAACTTCTTCACCGGCTTGGCCAGCATGGGCCCGAACGGCGGCACGACGGCGGTGCCCCACTCTGCGTCACGCTCGGCCTTGGGCGCCATGTACTCGTCGTCGGCCTTGTCTGCCTTGCGTTTCGACGGCGGAACACGCGGCGGTTCGCCGGGCATCTTCGGGTAGTCCGGCGGGAAGTTGAGCTCTCCCAATCCGCGCTCCAGGTCCTTCTCCCACAGCGCGAGGGCGCCGTCGACCACGCCCGGCTCATCGTCCATGTCGGCCCACGCGCAGCCCTTGTCAGCCACGATGCCGGGCACGGTGTGGACGGTGAAGCTGCGTGGATCGGCGCCCTCGAGGTCTTCCCAGCGCAGCGGCATCGACACCGGCGCACCGGGCAGCGGTCGAGGCGAGTAGGCGCCGGCGATGGTGCGGTCTCGGTTCATCTGGTTGAAGTCCACGAACACCCGCTCCCCGCGCTCCTCCTTCCACCACGACGACGTGACGAGATCCGGAAGGCGGCGCTCCAGCTCACGAGCCAGCCCGATCACCCCATGGCGCACATCTAGGAACTCGTGCGTGGGCTTGATACGCGCGTACACGTGCACCCCACGGTTGCCGGAGGTCTTCGCGTAGGCCTTGAGCCCCACCTCGGCCATGAGGTCGCGCAGTGCGAAGGCGGCCGCGACGGCATCGGCGAAATCCGTGCCGGGTTGGGGGTCCAGGTCGATGCGCAGCTCGTTGGGGTTGTCCACGTTCGAGGTCAGTACCGGCCACGGATGGAAGGTGATGGTGCCCATCTGGGCCGCCCACGCCAGATCGGCTGGCTCATCGAACACCAGCTGCTCATGCTTGCGCCGCGACGGGTACGTGCACATCACCGTGGTCAGGAAATCCGGCGCGCCTTTCGGTGGCCGCTTGCTGAAGAACCCTTCGTCAGGCCCTGCGCTGTCGCTGGGGGACCCGCTCAGGGCAGGCTCCCCAGCCTCGATCCCCTCCGGGAAGCGCTGCAAGGTCATGGGGCGGTCGCCGTTGATGCGCAGGAACGGCTCCGCAACAGCCAGGAGGTACTCCGCCAGGCCGCGCTTGGTGACTGGGCCGGCCCCCGCGTCGGGCCACAATTCCTTGTCAGGCGATGAGAGTTTGACCTCACGAACACCCTCGGGCCCGTCGATCTGCAGCATCAGTGGCTCAGCCATGCGGCAAGGCTAGATCCTTCACCTTTGGAAAATCGACACATCGGCTCATATGGCGAAGATGTGGCGGTTTTCCACAGGTGAACTGCCGGCAGTTATCCCTGCACGTCCTCGTCCACCCAATCAAAGGTGCGCGTGACAGCCTTCTTCCAGTTGCGGTATAGCGCGGCCCGCTCGCCCTCGTCCATCTGCGGCGTCCAGCGCTTGCCCTCGGCCCAGTTGTCGATGACGTCCTGCTCGCCCTCCCAGAAGCCGACGGCGATCCCGGCCGCGTAGGCCGCGCCCAGCGCCGTGGTCTCCGCGACGACGGGGCGCACCACGTCGACCCCCAGCTGATCGGCCTGGAACTGCATCAGGGTTTCGTTGGCGGTCATGCCGCCGTCGACCTTGAGCTCAGCCAGTTGCACGCCAGAATCCGCCTCCATGGCGTCCAGCACCTCGCGGGTTTGGTACGCGGTGGATTCGAGCACGGCGCGGGCAATGTGGCCGCGGTTGACGAAGCGGGTGAGGCCCACGATGGCGCCGCGGGCATCCGCACGCCAGTAGGGGGCGAACAGGCCGGAGAACGCGGGGACGAAGTAGGCCCCGCCGTTGTCCTCGACGGTGGCGGCCAACTCCTCGACCTCCGGCGCGGAGTCGAACATCCGCAGGTTGTCGCGCAGCCACTGGACCAACGACCCCGTCACGGCGATGGAGCCCTCCAGTGCGTAGATGGCCGGCTTGTCCCCGATCTTGTAACACACCGTGGTCAGCAGCCCGTTCTTGGAGGGCACGATCTCCTCACCCGTGTTGAGCAGCATGAAGTTGCCGGTGCCGTAGGTGTTCTTGGCCATGCCAACCTCGAAGCAGGCCTGTCCGAAGGTCGCCGCCTGCTGGTCGCCCAGGATGCCCGAGATCGGCACCCCCGCCAGCATGCCTTGCTGACGGCCATGGCCGTAGACCTCGGAGGAACTCCGGATCTCCGGCAGCATCGTCGGCGGGATGGTCATGTCCGCAGCGATCTCCTCATCCCAGGTGAGGGAGGCGAGATCCATCAGCATGGTGCGCGAGGCGTTGGTCACATCGGTGACGTGCACGCCTCCATTGACGCCGCCGGTCATGTTCCACAGCACCCAGGTGTCGATGGTGCCCATGATGAGGCTGCCGGCTTCGGCGCGCTCGCGGGCGCCGTCGACGTTGTCCAGGATCCACTTGACCTTGGGCCCGCAGAAGTAAGTGGCAAGCGGCAGGCCCACCCGGGCCTTGTACCTGTCCTGGCCCTCGTCGCCGCCGAGTTCCTCGATGATCTTGGCGGTGCGGGTGTCCTGCCAGACGATGGCGTTGTAGACGGGCTCGCCGGTGTTCTTGTCCCACACGACGGTGGTCTCACGCTGGTTGGTGATGCCGCAGGCCGCGATGCTCGAGGCGTTGAGCTCGGCCTTGCTCAGTGCATCTGCCACCACGGAACGAACGTTGACCCAGATCTCCTTGGGGTCGTGCTCCACCCAACCGGCGCGCGGGAAGATCTGCTCATGTTCCCGCTGGCCCACGGACACGACGGTGCCCTTGTGGTCGAACACGATGGCCCGGGTGCTGGTGGTGCCCTGGTCGATGGCGAGAATGAACTGGTCGGTCATACCGCCTAGCGTCGCACGCTTGGCGGCCCTTCGTCGGATCGCGCTGCTCCTTCGTCGCAGGCGATCCGC
>JAUNUF010000139.1 GCA_030538315.1 Propionibacteriaceae bacterium | reverse complement strand
GGTCGAATCGGAGCAGGCCTCCGTGTTCGATGACGCTCAGCCCGTGGAAGCCGCAGATGAGGATCTCACCCGCGAGGTCGCCGAGGGCATCGAGGCGGAGCTTGTCGCCGAGGAGCCGGTGGCTGATGATCCGGAGGACTCCGTCTTCGGGAGCTACAAGGCGGACGAGCCTGCTGTTGACGAGCCTGCCGAGGAAGTCGCAGTCGATGAGCCTGCCGTCGACGAAGACTCCCTTGAGGAGACCGCACTCGTGGACCAGATCGACGACGAGCCCACGGACGTTCGCACCGCCGAGTTCTTTGGCCGCCCGGCAGATGCCCCTGTGTTCGAGGCGGACGCCCCCGTCGTCCCGGTGCCCGCCGCAGCGGCCGCCCCCGCAGCGCTCGCTGGCCTGTACCGCGCCGAGTCGGACGAGACGCAGGTGCTCGACACCACCGCGGAGCGTCGCAGCATCGAGCAGGAGGCCGCAGAGGAAGAGGCCCGCGCCGCCGCGCTGCGTGCTGAGAAGGAGGAACGAGACCGCCGCCTTGGCATGGTGCAGACCTCCAATGCCAACGCGGAGCGCGAGCTTCGCCCGCAGCGCAGGGGCGTGGGTGGATTCGGCAGCTTCGGCCTGTTCATCCTCCGGCTGGTGACCGCGGCCATCCTCGGCATCGTGGCCTACCAGGTGCTCTACAGCATCGACGCCACCAGCGAGTTCCTCGCCAAGCACCCGCTCATCCCGGAGCCGCGCCTCGTGTCCTGGATCGTCGGGTTCACGCTGGCGGCCATGGCGGTGATGCTGGTGATCGGCCTGGGCGTGCGCATCGTCGGGTTCCTGCTGGTCGCGATCGCCGGGCTGTCACTCGCGTTCATCCGCTGGGGCAACTTCAGCCCGTTCCTCGACAACATGGAGGGCTTCATCGGAGACAAGGACCTGCTGCTGGCAGCCATCGGCATCCTGTTCTTCTCCATTGGCGGCGGCCGCTTCGGGATCGACGGCGCCATCTCCCGCTCCCGCGCTGAGGCTCGCGAAGCCAAGCGAGCCTGAGCACAAGACGCCAACATCCCCGCGAGGCAGCCGCGGGGGGTTGTTGGGTTGATGCTGTGTATTGGCTTGGCCCTTGACTCGTCGGGTGATGGCGGTGGCGGTCGAACGCCACGGCCAGCTGCACTACCTCGACCCAGGAACGCGCGCCTATGCGGTGGGTGACTGGGTCCGGTACCCCACGGACGACGGTGTTGAAGTGGCCCAGGTGGTCTGGGCACCGGAAGAGGTGGACGCCTTCGACGGCGAACTTCCCGTGTGCGCAGGCCCTGCCACCCCGGCAGATCGCTCCAGGGACGAGGAGAACCGGCAGGTCCGGGCGGATGCGCAGCGCATCGCCAAGGACGTGATTGCCAAGCACGGCCTGCCCATGAAGGTGGTGGGCGTGGACTTCCTGGACCAATCCCGCGACTACGACCGCCTCGTCGCCATCTACTACACGGCCCCGCATCGGGTGGATTTCCGCCAGCTTCTGGGGGATCTCGCCCGCGCCCTCGACGCCCGCATCGATCTCCGGCAGATCGGTGCTCGTGACGCGGCCCGCATCGTCGGCGGAGTGGGGCAGTGCGGCCGGGAGCTGTGCTGCACCAGCTTCCTGAAGGACTTCGAACCCGTTTCCATGCGATTGGCCAGGGTGCAAGGTCTGCCCGCCAATCCGCTCCAGATTTCAGGTGCCTGCGGCCGGCTGATGTGCTGCCTCAAATACGAGCATCCCCTCTACATCGACTTCCTGCAGCAGGCGCCGTCGATTGGGGAACACATCACCACCACCGACGGCGAAACCGGCCAGGTGATCGGGCACGATGTGCCCTCCAACGCAGTCACCTTGCGCCACCCCAATGGGGAGATCATCCGCTGCCCCTTGGAATCGGTATGTTCAGTGCGCCGTGACCGGGTGGCGAGGAAGGCAGTACATGAGTAAGCGCATCAAGACCATCCAGCTGATCCTGACGATGATCTCGATTGCGCTCGTGGCTGCAGTGTTCCTCGGCGGCATGGTTGGTGGTCGCGCCCAAGACCCGCCTGCGTCGCCCACGCGCCCCGGCAAGGTTACGCCGTCGCCGGTTCCGGAGGGTGGCCGCATGCCGGGCATGCCGGTGCGGCCCATCGCCGAACATGAGCTCATGACGTGGGATGTGGCCACGCCCAACCCGGATCGGCAGCTGGGCTACGAACCCCAGGGCGAGCCCAGCGTCGATTTCCTCGACGGCTTGGGCAGCCACGCCAAGTACGCCACTCAGGTGGTGGAGTGGGAGGAATGTGGCGGCCCTGCCCAGTGCGCCACGGTGTTGGTGCCACTGGATTGGGATGCCCCGGAGGGCGAGGCCATCGAGATCGCCATGACGCGCATCCCCGGCGGAGATTCGTCTCGGGGCCCGCTGTTCGTCAATCCCGGTGGCCCGGGCTTCGGCGGCCAGGACATGGCCAAGGGGCTCGCCGGCCGCTGGCAGAACTACGACACCTACGGCTGGGATCCGCGCGGCACGGGCCAATCGACGCACGTGGTGTGCGGCACCTTCAAGGAGACGGAGGCCAACGTCCTGCTCGACGGCAGCCCGGATGATGCTGAGGAGGGCGAGGCGCTGCGGCAGGGCTCCAAGGAGTTTGCGCAGCAGTGCCGCGACGGCTCCGGCAAGCTGCTGGATCACATCACCACCATCGACGTGGTGCGCGACCTCGACCTTCTGCGCCACCTCGTTGGGGCAGAGAAGCTCAACTACGTTGGCGTGTCGTACGGCACCTATGTGGGCGCCATGTACGCCGAGTTGTTCCCAGACACCGCAGGCCGTCTGGTGCTGGATGCCGCCGTCGAGATCACGGACCGGGAGCCCACCCCGCAGGTGGCGGGCTTCGAACTGGCGCTGAACAACTTCATCGACTGGTGCGCTGGCTCAAGTCTGTGCGATCTCGGCGACGACGCTGGCGAGATCCGCACGGAGATCGACGACATGCTCACCCGTCTCGATGAGCGTCCCATCGACGTCAACGGCCGCCCGCTCACTCAGACCCTTGCGGCGCTGGGGGTCGCGGTGTTCCTCTACGAGGACGAGCAGGCCTACCGCGCGCTGGCCCAGTACCTGGGCGAAGCGATCGCCGGTGACGGCGACGGGTTGCTGATGGCCGCGGATCTCTACAACGGCCGAACTCCCAACAGCTACCACACCGCGCTCTACGCCTTCCCGGCGATGGCGTGCGTGGATGGCTTCGACGAGGGCGCCGCGGTGGCCGAGCAGAACTGGAAGGACACGTTCCCTGCCGCGCCGGTGATGGCCCCCAACATGGGCATGTCCTACACGTGTGAGTTTTGGACGGCGGATTCCGCACCGCAACTGAAGCTCACCGCATCTGGTGCCCCGCCCATCCTCGTGGTGGGCACGACGGGGGATTCGGCCACGCCGTACGAGCAGGCCGTGTCGATGGCCGAGCAACTCGAATCCGGCACGCTGCTCACTCTCGAGGGGGCCGGCCACGGAGCCGTCACCGGAGACAACAAGTGCATCGCTGAGGCGGTGGACAAGTACCTCTACGAGGGCACCCCGCCGCCTGACGGCAAGCGCTGCACATGACGGTGTTATTCGTGCAGATGTCGCCGCATGGCCGACATCTGCAGGAAATCCCCAGGTGAAGAAATCAGTTGCAGGACGCCGGTTGGCGCCGAGCCGCGTCGGTTCTGTATAGTTCCTATCTGCTGCCGCCCTAGCTCAGTCGGTAGAGCGACGCTCTCGTAAAGCGTAGGTCACGG
>JAUNUF010000020.1:284-33694 GCA_030538315.1 Propionibacteriaceae bacterium | reverse complement strand
ACGCCAACCTCGGCGCGCTGCTGATGGCCATGGGCAAGGGCTACGACACCGAGGCTGGCCGCTCCACGGCCGCGGCCATCACCTCCGTGATGACCGGCACCTCGTACCGCCGCTCCGCTGAGCTCGCCGCCATCGTTGGCCCCTACAACGGTTACGCCGTCAACGCCGAGCCGCACCAGCGCGTCATGCGCAAGCACCAGGCCGCCAACGACGACCTGCGCGTGCTGGCAGATGACAAGGGCATCCACGCTGTTGCCACCCGCGAGTGGGACAGCGTCGTCAGCCTCGGCGCCAAGAACGGCTTCCGCAACGCGCAGGCCTCGGTGCTGGCGCCCACCGGCACCATCGGCTTCATGATGGATTGCGACACCACCGGCGTGGAGCCTGATTTCTCGCTGGTCAAGTTCAAGAAGCTCGTCGGCGGCGGCTCCATGCAGATCGTCAACCAGACCATCCCGCGCGCGCTGAAGCGTCTCGGCTACAACTCCGAGGCCATCGACGCCATCGTCGAGTTCATCGGCGCCAACGGTCACGTCATCGGTGCGCCCGGCCTCGCGGCTGAGCACTACGAGGTCTTCGACACCGCCATGGGCGCCCGGGCCATCAAGCCCATGGGCCACGTCCGCATGATGGCCGCCGTGCAGCCGTTCCTCTCGGGCGCCATCTCCAAGACGGTCAACCTGCCCGAGACCGCCACCGTCGAGGAGATCGCAGATGTCTACATGCAGGGCTGGAAGCTCGGCCTGAAGGCCCTGGCCGTCTACCGCGACAACTGCAAGGTCGGCCAGCCCCTCTCCGACGGCAAGAAGGAGACGAAGGAGGAGGCCAAGCCTGAGCCGGAGGTGCGCATCGAGTACCGCCCGAAGCGCCGCCGCCTGCCCAAGTCCCGCATGTCGCGCACCACGAGCTTCGCGGTGAGCGGCGCGGAGGGCTACATGACCTCCGGCGCGTACGACGACGGCCGCCTCGGCGAGGTCTTCCTGAAGCTCGGCAAGCAGGGCTCCACCCTGTCCGGCGTGATGGATGCCTTCTCGATCGCCGTGTCGATCGGCCTGCAGTACGGCGTGCCGCTGGAGAGCTTCGTGCAGAAGTTCACCAACCTGAAGTTCGAGCCCGCCGGCATGACAGATGACCCGGACATCCGCATCGCGCAGTCCTTCATGGACTACATCTTCCGCCGCCTGGCGCTGGATTACCTCACGTTCGACGATCGCGCCGAGCTCGGCATCTACACGGCCTCGGAGCGTGCCCGCTACGTGGAGACCGGCAGCTACCTGTCCGAAGAGGACGAGGCGAAGATGCCGGAGGCCGAGCAGTTGCGCAATGACGAGTTCGACGATTTCAACGTCGACGGCGCTCGTCAGCCTTCCCTGATCGACGCCCACACCACGGCGGAGCTCATGGAAGCCATGGGAGTGGCGGCGGTTGACGCCCCGCTCTGCATGACCTGCGGCACCAAGATGCGTCCGTCGGGCAGCTGCTACGTCTGCGAGGGCTGCGGCTCCACCAGCGGTTGCAGCTGATCGGTAGAATCGCTTCGTGAGCGACATTCACGAGAACAGCCCGCCCGGCCTCACAGCCGGGCGGGCTGTCCTGTTGGCAGCCGGCGCCGGGTATCTCGCCCTCCTGATCTATCAGGCCCTCACCCTGCCGCACGAGGTGCCTGGCCACGTCGGCCCCACGGGGCGAGTCACGTGGTGGGGAAACAAGGGCATGCACCTCACGATCGCCTCCGTGGTTGGGCTGGGCCTCTTTCTGCTCATGTGGAACATCCCGCGCATGATGAGATCCCTTCCGCCCGAGCTGATCAACCTGCCCAACAAGGACTATTGGCTGGCTCCGGAGAACCGCGAGCAGGCGCAGCGGATGATGGCAGCCGACATGGGTTGGATCGGGGCGGCCACCATCGGCCTCGTCGGCTACGCCGTGTGGGAGATGGGCCACATCGCCCGCGGGGGAGAGGTCAACATGGCGGCCTTCTGGGTCATCTTCGCCATCTATCTGATCCTCACCATCGGGTGGTCCATCTGGAGCACCGTCGGCCCTCGCTGGAAACCGCCAGTACACCCTTTCGGGTGAGACGAAACTACTAGTCAGCCCATATTTGGGGGTGTTGCACCGGGCAATGCCGGAGCTTCCGTATAGTGACCCGCGTGACCGTCATTCCGCTTCGAATTGCGCTGATCAACGATTTCGATGTTGTGGTGCATGGGCTGCGTAGCATGCTCGATCCCCACCGCGACCGCATCGAGGTTGTGGAGTGGGGCCACCGAGGCCATGTCGAGTCTCCCGTGGACGTGGCGCTGTACGACACGTTCAGCCAAGGTCATGCCGAAGCCTCAGATATTGACTCGCTGCTCAAGTGTCACAACATCGGCGCCCTGGCGATCTACACCTGGAACATGCATCCGGATCTCGCGGCAGCTGCCATCGCCAAGGGTTGCCGCGGCTACCTCGACAAGTCGCTCAATGCCGCGCAGTTGGTGGAGTCGCTCGAGGCGATCGGCCGTGGCGAAACCGTGATCTCGGAGCCGCTGCCGGATCAGGAGGGGCACAACCTCACGGACGCCGAGGACATGTCTTGGCCAGGCGCCACCAGCGGGCTCACGGCGCGCGAATCCGAGGTTCTTGCCCTCATCACCCAGGGGCTCACCAATCAGGACATCGCGGACCGCAGCTACCTGAGCATCAACTCCGTGAAGTCCTACATCCGCTCCGCCTATCGGAAGATCGGCGTCGAACGTCGCTCGCAGGCCGTGCGGTGGGGTTTGGAGAACGGCATGCTGCCAGACTTCAGCCGCGTTAACCTGAACGGGTGATCCCTCCCGTCGTTGACTTGGCCTGGCTGCAGGCCCACCCAGATGCCGTCGTCGCCGATGTGCGTCACTACCTCGATGGCCGCGCCGGGGCTGACGCCTACGCTGCCGGGCACATTCCAGGTGCGGTCTTCGTCGCCATGGATGAGGTGCTGGCAGATCCCGCCTCGCCGGAACGCGGCCGTCACCCCCTGCCAGACCCGCAGCGCTTCGCGGACGGCCTGGCCGCCGTCGGAATTGGGGACGACACCACGGTGGTCGCCTATGACGACGCCGGGGGAGCGATGGCCGCCCGGCTCGTCTGGCTGCTGCGGATGCTGGGCCACGACGCCGCCCTGCTCGACGGCGGGCTCGCCGCCTTCGACGGCGACCTGAGCGCGGAGACCCCCGAGCTGGCTCCTGCCACGTTCACGGCACGTCCTTGGCCGGAGGAGGCGCTGGCCACGATCGACGAGGCGGCCTCCGGCCCCTACGTCATCGATGCCCGCGCCGGAGAGCGCTACCGCGGGGAGATGGAGCCCATCGACCCGAAGGCTGGCCACATCCCCGGCGCGAGGAACTATCCCTTGGGCGGCAACCTCGATGAGAACGGCCGCTTCCGCACGCCTGCCCAACTCCGCGAACGCTTCGATGGCATCGACGACGCGAGCCAAGTGATTTCCTACTGCGGCTCCGGTATCACGGCCTGCCACAACCTGATTGCCATGGAGTATGCCGGCTTGGGGAGGGGGCGCCTGTACCCGGGTTCCTGGTCCCAGTACAGTGCCACCGAGCGCCCAGTGGCGAAGAACTGATTCCGGAGGTTGAACTGATGAACGCCAAGGGCCGCGTGACCCTTCCCATCGAGCAGGGCATGGACGACCAACTGCCCGGCATCCTGGCCCGCCTCGGTGCAGATGCCGTGCGCAACTCGGACGGCACCTGGTTGCCGGAGATCACCCCGCAGTTGGGCGTGAAGGTCTATGAGACCTACTTCCCGGCCCGTGGCGATCAGGAGTTCGCGCTTGCGAACCCAGACGCGCGGCCGCGCTTCTACCTCATGAGCGAGCGAGTCTCCGCCCCGGCGCAGGGGCCGCTGACCATCGACATCATGAAGGGCTACTACAAGCTGCAGGTGGAGCCGGATCAAGGCGATGTGCAGCGCTGGTGGGAGGTCATCGACCGCACCACCGGAGAGACCGTTCCCGTCGACGGTTGGCAGGTCCAGGGGGAGGGGACCGACGTGACGGTCACCGTCAATGATCCCGCGCCCTTCCACGTCTACACGGTGGGCTTCCTCGCCTGGCAGACCTGGGATTCCACCCAGATGTACAACTACATCACCAACAACTGGTGGGACGACGAGACCCGGGTGCGCGAGATCGGCTACGACGCCCGCCACCCCGTCGCCTGGGAGCACATGACGTCGTCGCTGCGCGCCTGGTGCGAGGAGCGCACTGAGGTGGATGTGGTGCGCTTCACCACGTTCTTCTACCACTTCACGCTGGTGTTCAACGACCTCGGCAAGGAGAAGTACGTCGACTGGTTCGGCTACTCCACCTCCGTCAGCCCCCTCGCGATGGAGGCCTTCGAACAGGAGTACGGCTACAAGCTCCGCGCCGAGGACTTCATCGATGAGGGGTACTACAACTCCTCATTCCGCGTGCCCTCCCCGGTGTTCCGGGACTGGATCGCGTTCACCACCCGGTTCGTGTGCAGCCGTGTCAAGGAACTTGTCGACATCGTGCATGAGTACGGCAAGGAAGCTCTCATGTTCCTGGGCGACAACTGGATGGGCACGGAGCCGTACGGCGAACTCTTCGCCGCCACCGGTATCGACGGCGTGGTGGGCTCCGTGGGCAGCTCGGCCACGTGCCGCATGATCTCCGACATCCCCGGTGTGAAGTTCACCGAGGGCCGCTTCCTGCCCTACTTCTTCCCGGACGTCTTCCGCGAGGGCGGCGACCCCCTCGGCGAGGCCAACGAATCCTGGTTGCTGGCCCGCCGCGCCATCGCCCGCAAGCCGCTGGACCGCATCGGCTACGGCGGCTACCTCTCGCTGGCCGTGCAGTTCCCCGAGTTCATGGCCCGCATCGAGCAGATCGCCGACGAGTTCCGCTCCATCCACGACGAGGGCCAGGGCCAGCGCCCCGAGAACTCACCCATCCGCGTGGGCATCCTGAACGCGTGGGGCTCTCTGCGCACCTGGCAGACGCACATGGTGGCCCACGCGCTCTGGTACAAGCAGATCTACTCCTACCTCGGCGTCATCGAGGCTCTCGCTGGCCTCCCATTCGACCTGCAGTTCGTGAGCTTCGCCGAGGCCCGCGAGGGCAAGCTTTCCGAGCTGGACGTCGTGCTCAACGTCGGCGCCGCAGAAACCGCCTTCTCCGGTGGCCGTGAGTGGCTCGACGAGACCCTCTCTGTGGCCCTGCGGAAGTTCGTGCACGAAGGCGGCGGCCTCATCGGCGTGGGTGAGCCCACGGCGGTGCAGGCCAACGGCGCCTACTTCCAGTTGGCGGATGTGTTTGGCGTCGACAAGGAGTTGGGCATCTCCCAGTCCACCGACCGCTACCCGGTGGAGCGCCCTGAGCACTTCATCACGGCGGATCTGGCCGACGACGCACGGGTGGACGTGGGTGAGGGCGCAGGCGACATCTTCGCCCTCAACGACGATGCCCAGATCCTGCGCCTGACCGGCAAGTCCGTGGATCTGGCCGCCAAGGAGACAGGGGAGGGGCGCGCCGTGTACGTCGCGGGCCTGCCCTACAGCCACGACAACGCCCGCCTGCTGCACCGCGCCATCTACTGGGCCGCCGGCCGCGAGGACGATTTCGCCGCGCAGTGGGTGCCCAGCAACCCGGCCGTCGAGATCGCCGTGTTCCCCAACGCTGGCAAGGCCTTCGTGATGAACAACCTCACCGAGGCCACCTCCACCAGCGTCACCGGACGCCAGGGTGGCCTGGCTGCGGATGGCGAGGCGCACACCGTCGAACTTGATCTGGAGCCCATGGAATCCCGCTGGATCAACCTGGGCTGAGAAGGCTGCGGAAGCCCCAGGCGGGCGGGGGTATCCTGACGGGAGCACTCTCGTACCCTCTGGAGGTAACTCATGCCGGCGCTCCGCTCCCGCACTTCCACCCACGGCCGCAACATGGCCGGCGCTCGCGCCCTGTGGCGGGCCACGGGTATCACGGACAGCGACTGGGGCAAGCCGATCGTGGCGGTGGTCAACTCGTTCACCCAGTTCGTCCCGGGCCACGTGCACCTGCGTGACATGGGCAAGCTCGTCTCCGAATCCATCGCGGAGGCCGGGGGCGTGGGCCGCGAGTTCAACACCATCGCGGTGGATGACGGCATCGCCATGGGCCACGACGGCATGCTCTACTCGCTGCCCAGCCGCGAGCTGATCGCGGATTCGGTGGAGTACATGGTCAACGCGCACTGCGCGGATGCCATGGTGTGCATCTCCAACTGCGACAAGATCACCCCCGGCATGTTCCTGGCCGCCCTGCGCCTCAACGTGCCCACCGTCTTCGTCTCCGGCGGCCCCATGGAGGCCGGCAAGGCGATCATCAAGGACGACGGCACCGTCGCCGCCTCCATCGACCTCATCGACGCCATGATGGCCGCCGTCGATCCAGACGTCTCCGACGCTGAGCTGGGCCGCATCGAGGCCAACGCCTGCCCAACGTGCGGCTCCTGCTCCGGCATGTTCACCGCCAACTCCATGAACTGCCTGCTCGAGGCCATCGGGCTCGCACTTCCCGGCAACGGCTCCACGCTGGCCACGGCTGCGGCCCGCAAGGGTCTGTTCCAGGAGGCCGGCCGCCTCATCGTTGAGCTGTGCAAGCGCTATTACGACGAGGACGACGAATCCGTCCTGCCGCTCTCGATCGCGCAGAAGCCGGCGTTCTCCAATGCCATGAAGCTCGACGTGGCCATGGGCGGCTCCACCAACACGGTGCTCCACCTGCTGGCCGCGGCCCAGGAGGCCGGGGTGGACTTCACGATGGCTGACATCGACGAGATCTCTCGCCACACCCCGTGCCTGGCCAAGGTCGCGCCCAACTCCAACGAGTACTGGATGGAGGATGTGCACCGCGCCGGCGGCATCCCCGCCATCCTCGGCGAGCTGCACCGCGGTGGCAAGCTCGACGATTCCGTCACCTCGGTCCACACCCGCACCCTCCAGCAGTGGCTGGATGACTGGGACATCCGCAGCGGCAAGACCAAGCCTGAAGCGATTGAGCTCTTCCACGCCGCACCTGGCGGCATCCGCACCACGGAGGCGTTCTCGTCCACGAACCGCTGGGAGAGCCTGGATACGGATTCCGAGGGGGGCTGCATCCGCTCCACCAACAACCCCTACACGCTCGACGGCGGGCTCGCCGTGCTCTTCGGCAACCTGGCCCCGGACGGCGCGATCGTCAAGACCGCCGGTGTGCCCGAGCATCAGTGGGAGTTCAGCGGCAAGGCCTTCGTCACCGAATCCCAGGACGAGGCCGTCGAGGCGATCCTGGGCAAGAAGGTCCAGCCCGGCGACATCGTCATCGTGCGCTACGAAGGCCCCAAGGGCGGTCCGGGCATGCAGGAGATGCTGTACCCGACGGCGTACCTCAAGGCTCTGGGGCTCGGCCCCCAGTGTGCGCTGATCACCGACGGCCGCTTCTCGGGCGGCTCGTCCGGCCTGTCCATCGGCCACGTCTCCCCGGAGGCGGCCAGCGGCGGCGCCATCGGTCTGGTGGAGCACGGCGACACCATCACCGTGTCCATCCCCGAGCGCTCCATCCGTCTGGAGATCGGCGACGACGAGCTCGCCGCCCGGCGGGCAGCGCGCGACGAGGCTGGCTGGGAGCCGAAGGAACCGCGCGAGCGTGCGGTCTCCACGGCGCTCAAGATCTTCGGGATGCTGGCGCAGTCCGCAGACAAGGGCGCGGCGCGGCAGAAGCTCTAGCTCGCAGGGGCTATAGCCACTTCTTCGACTTGAAGATGAGGTACATGCCCAGCCCCGTGGCCACCATCAGCGCCAGGGCGAAGGGATATCCGGCTGCCCACTCCAGCTCCGGCATGTTGCGGAAGTTCATGCCGTAGGTGCCGGTGACGAGGCTGGGTACGAAGAGCACGCCTGCCCAAGCGGCGATGCGTCGGGAATCCTCTGCCTGTTTCAGGCTGGCCGAGGTCATGTTGCGCACTTCTTCGTTCTGCCGCTGGGTTTGCAGCGACATGTTGAGGTCCAGCGCACCCTTGAGCGTTTCGCGCAGGACCTCGACCCGCTCGTTGATGTGGATGGCGTGGTCCTCGATGTCGCGCAACTCCTGGCGACGGTGCTCGCCGGCCGCGAGGAATACCCGGTCTCGCCGGATGGCATCCATGATGGGCTTCAAGGGGCGCACCGCGCGCTGCAGATCCATCACCTCTCGGGAGAGTTCGTAGATGCGCCGCGACACCCGCGCGGAGCCGCTGAAGACCTGGGTTTCGATCTCGTCGATGTCGTTCTCGATCCCCATCGCGACGGGTCGGTAGTCGTCGACGATCTTGTCGAGGAGGTATTCGAGCACCACGCTGGGGCCGATCTTGAGCGTCTCCGCGTCGTCCTCCAGCATGCGCCGAACGGTGGTGAGATCTGGCGTCTCGGAATGGCGCACTGTCACGGCGAAGCGGTCGCCCACGATGGCGTGCACCTCACCGAAATCCACGGTTTCGCTCCGGTCGATGTAGCGCGCGGCCCGCAGCACGAGGAAGAGCGTCTCTCCGTAGCGTTCAAACTTGGGGCGCTGGTGGGCGGTGATGGTGTCCTCGACCAGCAGGGGGCTCAACTGAAACTCTTCGGCCAGCAGCGCCATGTCGGCGTGCGTGGGGCGGTAGAGGCCGAGCCAGACGAAGCCCTCATCGTGCTCGTCGAGCAGCTTGAAGCCCTGCTCGAAGGTGGAAGGCGTGGCGATCCTCACGCCGTCGATGTAATACCCGACGTCGACGATCGAGGAGAGGCGCTCATTCATGGGATCAGTGTGACGCGGTGGGCACTGCCTCGTCACGTCTGCGGACCATCCAGAAGATGAGGCCCGCAGCAAGCAGCGCCAGAGCGAGGACGAGCCAAGGCGACTGTGCCCACAGCAGACCGATGGCCTTGAACCCGATCATGCCCACGGTGCCGTAGAGGAAGGCCCACATGATGCAGCCGATGATCACGGCGGGGAGGTAGCGACGAAGAGGCATCCGCGTGATGCCAGCGGCCAGCAGGACCATGGTTTGCAAGCCCACGGTGAGGAAGCAGAACGCCACGGCCGGTGCGCCCCAGCGGTTGAGCCACTTGGCGCCGGTGGCGTAGTGCTTGGATTCCATCAGCTTGGCCGCGCGGGTGCGACGGGCACCGGCGGCGATCCCACGCCCGAGCAGGTAGGTGGCGTTGCCGCGCAGCATCACGATGACGAAGAGCGTCGCGACGACGACCGCGAAGGGGGCGTCCCAAGAGGTGGGATCGAACACGGCGCTCCTGAAAACTGCTCTGAAGGGGGTGAACTGGGGGTCAGTGTACCCGTCAACTCAGAAAAGCCCCCGCCGTGACGATCACGGGAACGCTGAGCAGCGTCGTCCAGAGTGTGGTGGCCTGCACCACCGGAAGCGCGGTGCGATACCTCAGCGCATGCACGAACACCACCTGGGCGGTGGGGAGGGCCGCGAGCACGACTGCGGCGCGCAACGGAGTGCCCTCAAGCCCCAGCAGGAGCGCAAGGCCCAGCGCCACGCCCGGCACGATGAACGATTTGGTGGTGATGGCTGCCAGCGTGAGGCGGGGCAACTTGTCCAGGCGTGGCAACGGATTGGAGTGCAGCGACAGTCCAAACGCGATCAGCATGGCGGGGATGCCAAGTTCGGAGAGCAGCACCGTGGGGGACCACAACACCGACGGTGGCTGCCAGCGGCTCAGGTTCAGGGCCAAACCAACGGCTGCGCCCCACACGAGGGGGTGCGTGGCGAAGCTGCGCACCACTGAGCGCCCGCTGCCTGCGGGGCTGGACTCCAAGACAGCCACGGCCGAGGGCTGGATGAGCAGCACCTGAATCAACATTGCTGGCGCTGCCCACGCCGCGTCGCCCAGCACGTAGGCGGCGATCGGCATGCCGAGGTTGCCGGCGTTGACATAGCTGGTGGACAGATACCCCAGCGCGGCCTCTGCGCGCGAGGCGCCCCACCGCCGGACCATCGCGACGGCGAACGCCAGGCCGGTCGCGAGGCAGGCAGCACCAAACGCGACCACGTGCCAGCCCACCAGCAGATCCAGCTCGGCTCCAGCCACGGCCACCAGAACGAGCGCAGGCTGGCCCACGTAGAACGCCACGTCTCCCAGCGCCTTCTGCGCCGAGGGCCCGACGACGCGCGTGCGGGCGAGCAGGTATCCCACCGCCACCACGATGCCGATGGTGGTGAAGCCCTCGAGTGCCGCCCACATGTGCCATAGGTTACGCGGGCTCGGAGCACGTGGGTTCGGCCGTCTTGTGATGGTCAGATACCATCGCTTCGTGACTTTCTCCTCGATGACCCTGCGTCGCGTGCTGGCTTCGGCCGGCTTGGTGTCGCTGCTCGCCCTCTCGGCCTGCGGGACTGACCCCGCCACCACCTCGGAGGTGGATCCCACCCAGACACCTTCGACGAGCGCACCCGCCTCGCCGTCTGCGGAGGCTACGGCGACGGAGACCGCAGCGCCGGAGGAGAGCCCCGCTCCGGAGATCAAGGTGGCCTCGGATCTGAGCGGCGTTGAGGTCGTCGACGGCGACATCCCTGAGCTCAAGTTCGAAACGCCGTGGGGCATCGACAAGACCCAGACCCAGGTCATCAAGGAGGGCACCAGCCCCCAGACGCTCACCGACACGTCGGTGGTCACCATCAATTACATGGGCGTCAACGGCACCACCGGTGACACCTTCGACAACTCCTTCGAGCGCGGTGCCCCGGCGACGTTCTCGCTGGAGCAGGTCGTCCCCGGCTTCCAGAAGGGCCTCTCCGGCCAGAAGGTGGGCTCGCGCGTGCTCATCGGCATGGTTCCCGACGATGGCTACGGCGACGGCAACCCCAACGCCGGCATCGAGCCCGGCACCTCGCTGCTGTTCCTCGTCGACATCATCTCCGCGAACTTCTCTGAGGCCGTGGGCGAAGAGGTTGCCCCTGCAGAGGGCATGCCCACCGTTGCCCTCACGGATGGCAAGCCCACCATCACGATCCCGGCCGGAGTGGCCGCGCCCACCGAGCTGCGCGCCCAGCCCATCATCAAGGGCCCCGGCGCGGCCGTCACGGCCGAGAGCAACATCGAGGTCCAGTACCGGGCCTTCAACTACGCCGATGGCGCCCTCTGGCAGGACGCGTGGTCCCCGCAGGCCGGCAAGCTGTCCTCCCTCATCGAGGGCTGGAAGCAGGGCCTCGTTGGCCAAACCGCTGGCTCACGCGTGCTGCTCGTCGTGCCGCCGGCGCTGGCCTTCCCTGATGGGCTGCCCAACGCCCAGCCGCCGCTCGAGGCAGGCCAGACGCTGGTCTACGTCATCGACATCCTCAACGTGCAGAACTAGCTCAGCGCGCCGTCGTGCCAGACGGCACGGGAGAAGAAGCGCTGATCGCCAGGCATGGCGGCCAGCGCTTCTTCCGTTGTGCGGCACGGCCCCAGGCCCAGCGACTCGCTGAGCTGCGCCACCACATCAGCGGGCGCCAGGTGGGGGAGATCTCGCAGGGTGACCGCCCCGTCGCGCTTGGCGAGGCGCTGGCCCTGCTCGTTGACCACCAGCCCGATGTGCGCGTAGGTGGCGGGCATGCCGCCCAGTTGCCGCGTGAGCCAGGCCTGCCGGGGAGCCGAACTGAGGAGGTCCGCGCCACGGGTGATGTGCGTCACGCCCATCGCGATGTCGTCGACCACCACGGCAAGGTTGTAGGCAAATGCGCCGTCACCGCGGACCAGCACGAAATCATCGACGAGGGCTTCCGTCCGACCCGCGTGTACATCGTCGACGGCGAAGGTGGCGCCGCCTGAATCCACCCGGATCGCGGGGGGACGGGAGGCGCGCTTCTCAGCGCGTTCAGCGGCCGTCAGGGCGCGGCAGGTGCCCGGGTAGGCACGGTAGCCGTCGTGCGGCGCAGAGGCGGCTTCCGCGATCTCGCGGCGGGTGCAGAAGCACTCATAGGTGGGCAGGCTCGCCACGGCATCCCGGTACAGGTTGAGGCGTTCGGATTGCCGCACCACCTCGCCGTCCCAGTGCAGGCCCAGCGCGGCCAGATCGGCCAGGTTGCGCGCCTCCACGCCGTCGGCCGCGCGCACGCGGTCGGCGTCGAGATCCTCCACCCGCATCAGCCACCGCCCGCCGGATGCCCGCGCCAACAGCCAGCCCGCGAGTGCGGTGCGCAAGTTGCCGAGGTGTAGATCCGAGGTGGGGCTTGGCGCGTATCGGTCGACGTAGGGCATGGCAACCATGATGCCTCTTGTGCAGCCGGTAGCCTGACTCGCATGTCAGCGAGGAAGTCTGAGCGGCTGGTGAATCTGCTCATCGCCCTACTGAGCACGCGTCGATTCCTGACCAAACAGGAACTCCGCGGCATCGTGGAGGGGTATCGGAGCTCGAAGAGTGATGCCGCTTTCGAGCGCCAGTTCGAGCGCGACAAGGAGGATCTGCGCAGCATTGGCGTGGTGATCGAAACCGGCTCCAATGACGCCTTCTTCGAAGACGAGGAGGGCTACCGGATCAACCGGGCCGAGTTCGAGCTTCCGCTCTTGACGTTCACCGCGGAGGAGCTCTCCGCGCTGGGCCTCGCCGGTCAGGTGTGGCAAGACACGGTGGCGGCGGATCACACCGCGCAGGCCTTCGAGGCCTTGCGGGCCGGGGGCGCAGCGCCAGACCTCAGCCTGGTGCCCAAGGTGCGGCCAGTGCTCTCGGTCTCCGAACCCAACTTTGACGTCATCTATGACGCGATCTTCACCCGCACGGAGCTCCACTTCGGCTACTCGCACCAGCCGCGGCGCCTTCACGCCTGGCAGATGCTGCAGCGCCGCGGTCATTGGTACGTGTTCGGCTATGACCCGGACCGCTCCGACGATCGCTTCTTCAAGCTGGCCCGCTTCACCGCACCTGCCCAGCTGGTTGGGAGGCCCGGCGCCTATGAGGTGCCTGAGGATGCCGGGGAACGCGCCAAGCGGCTCGGCCCCGCAGATGCCAGCGCCGCCGTCGTGGCCATTCGGGAAGGCTTCGCGCACGATTTCCCGGCGCCTGAATCGCTCGAATGGCAAGGGCTGCCGGAGGGTTTCACGGCGTACAGGATCAGCCTCCCCACAGACGCAGCCATCGTGGGCGAGGTGGCGGCGGCGGGGCCGGACATGATCCTCCTCGACCCACCCGAGTTGCGCGCCGAGCTCATCGCGCGCCTGAAGGCGGCGGCGGCATGAGATCTGATGAACAGCTGGCACGCCTTCTGCGGCTGGTGCCCTATCTGTCCGCCCGGCCCGGCGTCGAGGTGACCACGGTGGCCGAGGAGTTCGGCGTGACGCCGGCCCAGATCATCAAGGACCTCCAGGTGCTGCAATTCTGCGGGCTGCCCGGCGGCTACTTCGACGACCTGTTCGACGTCGACCTCGAGGTGGTCCGGGAAGAGGGGCACATCGACTTCCGCAACGCAGATGTGCTTGCCCGGCCGCTCCGGTTGCGCCCTGCGGAGGCCGCCAGCCTGCTGGCGGCGATGCGCCTCGTCGTCGACGTGGCCGGCTCCTCGGCGGCTGCCGCAAGCGCGCTCCAGAAGCTGGAAGCTGCCGTCGGGCAAGCGGATCCGCACCTCAGGGTCAACGTGGTGCCCACAGACCCGCAGCAGCGGGCGGCGCTCAGCGAAGCGATCGATGCGGGCCGGGCCGTGCGCATCACCTACCGCACACCCGGGCGCAGCGGCACCTCCACAGCAGTGGTGGAACCATTCCGGCTCAACCTGGTGGATGGCTTCACCTATCTCGACGCGTGGAGCCGCCCTCGCGAAGCCTGGCGCAGTTTCCGCCTGGACAGGCTGTCCGCCGTCGAGGCGCTTGACGACCCGGTGGCAGATCACGGTTCGCCACCGGATGGCTGGTTCGACGACGTGCCGGACAGGCTCACACTCACCGTCACGCCCGCTGCCCGGTGGATTGCTGAGTACTACCCAACCACCTCGGTGGAGGATCTGGGGGACCGGTTGGCGGTGACGTTCCCCATTGCCTCGCACGATTGGGCAGTCTCGCTGATCCTCAGATTGGGTGAGGCCGTGCTGGACGTCTCCGACCAGCGGGTGGCCGAGGCGGCCCGCGAGAAGGCGACCGCGGCCCTGGCGGGATATCCCGAGTCCTTCGGGTAGCATTTCGTCCCGTGATCTGGGTCATCGTTCTGCTCTCACTCGCCCTCGCTGGGTGCGTGGCGCTGGCGGTGTTCGCCGTGTCGCTCGCCCACAAGGTGGCGGACGTGAAAGCCGAGATCAGGATGTTGAACCAACGGAGCGACGAATTGCGCACTCTGGTGGGGCAGCTTGAACTGTCTTCTGGTCACCGCGACTAGACTGGCGAAATGAAAAGGGTGGCGAACCGTCACCTTAGGAAAGGGACCAATGCCTACTTTGCTTTTCTTGGGCGGCTGGGAATGGGCCATCGTGCTCGTTGTCGCCCTCCTGCTGTTCGGTGGCTCGCGCCTGGCCGGTATCGGTAAGGGCATGGGCCGCTCGATTCGTGAGTTCAAGGAAGAGGTCAAGGGCGTCGAGGGCGACGGCGCCACTCGCCACGACGAGGTCGTCGACGCTGAGATCGTGCAGCCCGAGATCGACCCCCGTGACCGGAAGCCCTACGAAGGCTGATCATGACGGCCGCAACCACTGAGCCGGCCAAGGAAGGCCGGTTCGCCTGGCTGCGGCCACCCAAGGGTGGCCCCGGCGGGACGATGTCGATCTGGGATCACCTGCGCGAGTTGCGCTACCGGGTGACCATCTCGGCGTTCGCCGTCATTCTGGGCGCCCTGGGCTCGATCTTCATCTACCGCAACCTGGTGGACATCGTGATGGCCCCATGGAACCGGGCCAGAGCCGTCCTCGAGGCCACCCGGGATTCCAACCTCATGGTGGTCAACAACGGCGTGACCAGCTCGTTCACGTTCGCCGTCGTGCTCTGCGTCGTGGCGGGCATCCTGATGGCCACCCCGGTGTGGGTCTACCAGCTGTGGGCGTTCATCGCGCCCGGTCTGCTGGCCAAGGAGAAGAAGTACGCCCTGGCGTTCATGGGCGCCGCCACCCCCCTGTTCCTGATCGGATGCGCGCTGGGCTACTACGTGTGGCCCAAGGGCATCGAGGTGCTGTTGAGCTTCACTCCGTCGGAGATGGGCATCACCAACATGCAGGACATGGCGGAGTTCCTCAAGATGGAGATCCAGATCATCCTGGTCTTCGGCCTGAGCTTCCTCCTCCCGGTGGTCGTCGTCGCCCTCAATCAGTTCGGCCTCGTGCGCGGTTACCAGCTGAAGCGGTGGCGCAAGGGCGTCATCTTCGGTTCCGTCGTGCTGGCCGCCGTCGCCACTCCCACCACGGATCCGTTCTCCATGCTGGCCTTGGCCGTTCCGGTCTCCGGCATGTTCATGATCGCCGAGTTCATCTGCCGCGTGGCGGACAAGCGCCGCGGCATCTCGGAGGAGACGGTCGCTGAGTTCGCCGTCGATCTGGAAGACGGTAAGTGAGCTCTGAGGTTGCCAAGCGGCGCCTGGTCAGCGTCGTGTGCAACGAACGCTCGGGCGGAGGCCGCGCTGGCCGAGTGCTGCCGAAGGTCGCCAAGCGGCTCCGCGAGGGTCTGGCTGGGGCGGAGCTGCACATCGTCACCTCCACCTCCTACGAACAGGCCCGGGATCTCACCCGCTCGCTCGCGCTGCAGGCGCGCCCGGGCGACGTGGTGGTGGTCATGGGCGGCGACGGCATGGCCCACCTGGGCCTCAACGCCTGCGCAGATACGGATGCCACGCTGGCCGTGATCCCCGCCGGCACCGGCAACGATTTCGCTCGGGGCGCCGGCATCCCCCGGTCGATCCACGAATCGGTGGAGGCCATCGTCACCGGCACCACCCGCGTCATGGACCTCAGCCGGCTCACCAACGGGGCTGATCCCCGGTACGTGGGGGCCGTGGTCTCCAGCGGCTACGACGCACGGGTCAACCGCGCCACCAACGACATCAGGCTGCGCTTCGGGGCGCTCAGCTACGGGTGGATCGCGCTGCGTGAACTGGCGGCCTTCTCGCCGCTCAGCTACCGCCTCACCATCGACGGCGAGGTGCGCGAACTGAACGCCATGATGGTGGCCATCTGCAACACCGGCGTCTTTGGCGGCGGCATGCAGATCTCCCCGGATGCAGATCCGGCAGATGGCCTGCTGGACATCACCATCATCCACGAAGCCTCCCGCGGCAAGCTGCTTCGCCTCCTGCCCACCGTCTACACGGGCGGGTTCGTGACCAACCCAGTGGTCGAGCGCCTGCGTGCGCACACCGTCGAGGTGGATGGTGAGGGCCTCTTCCTGATGGGCGACGGCGAGGAGATGGGCGATGTTCCCGCCACGGTCGAGTGCGTTCCCAAGTGCCTCAAGGTCATCGTCGGGTAGCTTGGCTACCAATGATTGACCAACTCATCGCAGAGTTCAGCGCTCTGTATCCACATGCACTCGACCAATACCAGCTCGACGGCTGCCGCGAACTCGCAGAGGGCCGCGGCGTGCTGGTGGCCGCCCCCACCGGTGCGGGCAAGACCGTGGTGGGGGAGTTCGCCGTCTTCCTGGCCGTGGAGAACTCCCGCAAGTGCTTCTACACCACGCCCATCAAGGCGCTCTCCAACCAGAAGTACCACGATCTGGTGGCCCGCTATGGGCCAGACAGGGTGGGCCTGCTGACGGGGGACACCTCGATCAACTCCGAGGCGCAGATCGTGGTGATGACCACCGAGGTGCTGCGCAACATGATCTACGCCGCCTCACCCACGCTCAGCAACCTCGGCTACGTGGTGATGGACGAGGTGCACTATCTGGCAGATCGGTTCCGCGGCGCCGTGTGGGAAGAGGTCATCCTGGGGCTGGCCGAATCCGTGCAGATCGTGGCGTTGTCGGCCACCGTGAGCAACGTCGAGGACTTCGGCGAGTGGCTACGCACCGTCCGCGGCGAGTACTCCGTCGTGGTCTCCGAGGTGCGTCCAGTGCCGCTGTTCCAGCACGTGTTGGTGGGCCGCAAGCTGATGGACCTGTTCGACGGCGTGGCCCCCACCGCGCGGGAACTCCCTGCCGCGCGTGCCGCCAAGGTCAACCGTGAACTGCTGAGGGTCTCGAAGTCTGAGGCCAGCAGAGTGCGCGACGACGCCCGCCGGCCTCGAGGGCGCTCCGGGCAAGGCAAGCGGCATGTCACGCACGGCTCGGGCCAGTATGGCGGCGGCCAACACGAGCGGTTCCGCGAGCGCCGCACCAGCCGGGCTGAGGTGGCCATCGTGCTGGACAGGGCGGAGCTGCTGCCCGCCATCTACTTCATCTTCTCCCGCGTGGGCTGCGACGCGGCCGTCGGCCAAGTGCTCGACGCGGGCATCACGCTCACCAGCCGCTCCGAGGCGCGCCTCTTGGGCGAGATCGCGGACCGGCACGTGCAGGGCCTCGGCTACGCAGATCTTGACGCGCTGGGCTTCGAGCGCTTCCGCGAGGCGCTCATGGCGGGCGTCGCGGCCCACCACGCCGGGCAGCTCCCCGCGTTCAAGGCCATCGTGGAGGAGGGCTTCAGCACCGGCGCGCTGAAGCTGGTCTTCGCCACCGAAACGCTGGCCCTGGGCATCAACATGCCCGCGCGCACCGTCGTCATCGAGAAGCTCACCAAGTACAACGGCGAGGCCCACGTCGACATCACCCCCGGCGAGTACACCCAGCTCACCGGGCGCGCTGGGCGGCGAGGGATCGACGTGGAGGGCCACGGCGTGGTGCTGTGGCAATCCGGTATGGACCCTCGAGCAGTGGCCGGCCTGGCGTCGCGGCGCACCTACCCCCTCGTGTCCAGTTTCGCGCCCACCTACAACATGGCCGTCAACCTCATGGCCACGCTGGGCAGGGAGCGGGCAGCGGATCTGCTCAACCAGTCCTTCGCGCAGTTCCAGACCGACAAATCCGTGGTGCAGGCAACACGCACGACGCGCTCCACGCAGGCAGATCTCAAGGTCGCCCGCGAGGCGCTGGAGTGTCACCTGGGTGACTTCATGAGTTACGCCCGGTTGCGCGACGAGATCAGCCAACTGGAGGCCGCCTCCTCCAAGGCGCGCAAGGCGGAGTTTGCCGAATCGTTGGGGGAGTCGCTGACCACCCTGATGCCCGGCGACCTCGTCCACGTGCCGCGGCAGGGATGGTCCGTGGTGCTCCGAGTGGGGCAGAAGGGCCGCCATGCCGAGCCGTGGGCCGAGATCATCTCAGGCGACCACACCGTGCTGCGGCTCCAAGCCCACGACCTGCGCGGTCTGCTCCAGCCCGTGGGCAGGGTGCGGGTGCCCCGGCACTTCTCCGTGCGAGACCGGGCTGATCGGCGCTCACTGCTCAGCGCCATGAGCAACAAGATCGCCAGCATCGATCCGGAGATCCCTGACACGGCGCCACCCACCGACGACGACGTGCAGCGGCGCATCCGGGAGCTTCGAGCCGAGCTCAAGGCCCACCCCTGCCACGAGTGCCCAGATCGCGAGATCCACGCCGTCGAAGCCGCTCGGGTGATCCGCCTCGAGCGCGAGGCCGAGCGGATGGAGCGCGCCATCACGGGCCGCGCCAACTCGCTTGCCGTGCAGTTCGACCGGGTGCTCGCCGTGCTGAGCGACCTCGGCTACCTCGACGGCGACGTGCTCACGGATGCCGGCCGCATGCTGCGCCGCATCTACAACGAGCTCGATCTGGTGGCTGCGGAGTGCATCCGGCGCGGCGTCTTCGACGGCCTCACGCCGCCGCAACTGGCGGCCGTCCTGTCCACCTTGGTCTACGAGTCGAGGCCGTCAAGGGACGCAGCGCTGCCCCGCATGCCGGATGCCGAGTCCGAGCGCGCCCAATCCCAGCTGCGCGACGTGTGGCGCGAGGTGGGCAAGCTCGAGCGCGAGCACAAACGCGACCGCGGCCGCGAGCCCGACATCGGGTTCGCCGAGGCCGCCTGGCGCTGGTCTTCGGGGCAGGACCTCGCCAAGGTATTGGGCATCAGCGGGCTCTCCGCAGGCGACTTCGTGCGGTGGGTGCGGCAGGTCATCGACCTGGCAGGCCAGTTGGCCACCGCCGTCGGCCCAGGCGATCTGCGCAGGCGGTGCCACGCCGTCGCGGATTCGATGCGCCGCGGTGTGGTCGCGGCGGACATGACGGAGGATTGACCACCGCCTGACCACTATCGTGGTGTCCATGTCTGTAGCTCTCCGCGTGATCCCCTGCCTCGACGTCCACGACGGCCGCGTCGTCAAGGGCGTCAACTTCGAGAACCTCCGCGACGCTGGCGACCCCGTCGAACTCGCCGCCCGGTACTCCGCACAGGGCGCAGACGAGCTGACCTTCCTGGACATCTCCGCCTCAGTGGAGGGGCGCGCCACCACCCGTGAGATGGTGGCCCGCTGCGCCGAGACCGTGTTCATCCCGCTGACGGTGGGCGGTGGCGTGCGTTCCGTCGAGGACGTCGACGCTCTGCTGCGCTCCGGAGCAGACAAGGTGGGCATCAACACGGGCGCGTTGGCGCGGCCCGAGGTGATCAATGAGATCGCTGAGGCCTTCGGCAACCAGGTGCTGGTGCTCTCCGTGGACGCCCGCCGTGAGGAGGGCATGCCGTCTGGCTACGGTGTCACCACGCATGGCGGCAAGAAGTCCGCCGGCGTGGACGCGATTACGTGGGCGAAGGAAGCCGTCGAGCGGGGCGTGGGGGAGATCCTGCTCAACTCCATGGACGCCGATGGCACCACGGACGGCTTCGATCTTGAGATGCTCACGGCGATGCGGGCCGCCGTCGACGTCCCACTGATCGCCTCAGGGGGCGCCGGCACCGTCGAACACTTCGTGGAGGCCGCCCGTGTGGGCGCCGACGCCGTGCTCGCCGCAAGTGTGTTCCACTACGGCACGCTCACCGTCGACGAGGTCAAGGCCGGGCTGCGCGAAGCCGGCTTTGAGGTTCGCTGAGAAGGAGAAACCCATGGACTGCCTGTTCTGCAAGATCATCGCCGGAGAGATCCCCTCGAAGAAGATCTACGAGGACGACGTGGCCTACGCGTTCCTCGACATCTCGCCCTGGCAGAAGGGCCACAGCCTGGTGGTGCCGAAGCGCCACACCGCGGATGTGCTGGAGGACGACGAGGTGCTCGCCGAGATCGGGCACGCCGTCGCCCGGGTGGGAAGGCTGCTGAAGGACAGGCTCGGCGCCGACGGGTGCAACGTGATGGCTAACGTGGGTAGGGTATCCGGCCAGGAAGTGTTCCACACCCACGTGCACGTCATTCCCCGTTATGCGGATAACCCCGGGATAGGTAATATGCGCGCGGAGGTCAGCGTCAACCTCGATGAGGTACATCAGACCCTGGTCTGACGCACCGCCCGATTAGGTAGTACCTAGGTCTTAGGTGCATACTACGGCGTGTCGTGCTACATCGATACGGGACCCCCGTAAGGTAGCTGTCCAGAGACACCGTGTCTCAAACCATCCGTTGGGTGCCCGCACCCGTGTGAAAGAAAGAGGGCTTCGTACATGAAGGCCACCAAGCTCGTCGGCGTCTTGTCCATCATCGCCGGCCTCATCATGATCGTTGCCGGCGCCATTGTGTGGGGCACCGTCACCAGCCAGCTCAAGGCTGAGAACATCACCGTCCCCAACGAGCCCGACCAGGTCGTCTTCGGCATGGCCGGCAAGCAGGTGGCGGGCCCCTTCGGCGCCTACGCGCAGGCCGACATCATCAACAAGCACGCTCTTGCCGGCTCCAACGGTGAGACCTACGCCAGCCTCGGCACCCTCGCCCGGGAGGCCAGGGAAGCTGGCGACGAGGCCAAGGCCGAGGAGTACCAGGCGCAGCGCAACACCATGATGAACGCCTCCTTCCTGCGTTCGTCGCTGTTCGGCTCCGTCATCGCCTACGGCGTCTCCGCTCTGGTCATGGGCCTCGGCCTGCTGTTCGGCCTCATCGGCTGGGCGCTGACCACCATCCGCACCTCGAACCGCGTCGAAGCCTGATTTCCACGCATCCTGAAGGGCGGGCCGGGGGATTCCCGGCCCGCCTTTCGTTGTCTTGTCTTACATTCCGGACGCGGATGGCGGGTTGCTTGACACAGGCATCGGCACAGGGGAGGGTTGACCCATGCCCACGAACAGCTGGCTCGTACTCATCTTCTAGCGCTTCCGCGATCACCAGAGATCCCGAAGCGCTCCCTCGTGTGCCGAACAGGCAACGGGGGTTTTTTCTTGGAAGACGACATCACGAGCCACTGCAATGAGAAGGGAGAGGCAATGGCGCAGACAGACGGTCAGCTCATGACGGGGGCCCAGGCACTCGTCGAGTCACTCGAACGAATGGGTGTTGACGTAGCGTTCGGTATCCCCGGCGGCGCTATTCTCCCGGCCTACGATCCGCTGTATGACTCGAAGATCCGCCACATCCTGGTGCGACATGAGCAGGGTGCGGGTCATGCTGCCGAGGGCTACGCCATGGCCTCGGGCCGCGTCGGCGTGTGCATCGCCACGTCCGGCCCTGGCGCCACCAACCTGGTGACCCCGCTGGCCAACGCGTACATGGATTCCACGCCCATCGTCGCCATCACCGGCCAGGTCAACAGCCACGCCATCGGAACTGACGCCTTCCAAGAGGCGGACATCCGCGGCATCACGATGCCCATCACCAAGCACAGCTACCTGGTGAAGGAAGTCGAGGGCATCCCGCGCGCCATCCAGGAGGCCTTCCACATCGCCTCCACCGGCCGCCCCGGCCCCGTGCTGGTCGACATCGCCAAGGACGCTCTGACGTCAACCGCGCCGTTCGTGTGGCCCGAGGCCCTGGACCTGCCTGGCTACCGCCCCACGGTGCGGCCGCACTCGCGCCAGATCCGTGCCGCGGCCAAGATGATCTCCGAGGCGAAGCGCCCCGTGCTCTACATCGGCGGCGGCGTCATGCTCGCCCGCGCACACGCAGAGCTGGCGGAGTTCGTCGAGAAGACCCGCATCCCCGTCGTGACCACGCTGATGGCCCGCGGCGTTCTCCCGGACAGCCACGAGCTCAACATGGGCATGCCCGGCATGCACGGCACCGTCGCCGCCGTTGGCGCCCTGCAGAAGGCGGATCTCCTGATCGCGCTCGGCACCCGCTTCGACGACCGGGTCACCGGCAAGCTCGACAGCTTCGCGCCCGGCGCCAAGATCATCCACGCAGATATCGACCCGGCCGAGATCGGGAAGAACAAGCCGGTCGATATCCCCATCGTGGGTGACGTGAAGCAGACCCTCGAACAGCTCAACGAGGCAATCGAGGCCTACGAAGCACCGCA
The DNA here is from genome assembly GCA_030538315.1 of Propionibacteriaceae bacterium. Classification (GTDB taxonomy): domain Bacteria; phylum Actinomycetota; class Actinomycetes; order Propionibacteriales; family Propionibacteriaceae; genus Arachnia. The sequence goes on along the minus strand of JAUNUF010000020.1, from coordinate 11,383 downwards.
GATCGACGCGTGGCGTCGTCAGTTGGGCACCATGAAGGCCCGCTACCAGCCGCGCTGGGACGAGGCGCCAGATGGTCGCCTGTCGCCCCAGGAGGTTGTGCAGCGCATCGGTGAGCTGAGCCCGTCGGATTCCATCTACGCCGCGGGCGTGGGCCAGCACCAAATGTGGGCCGCGCACTTCCTGCCGCATGAGAAGCCCAACACGTGGCTCAACTCCGGCGGCGCCGGCACCATGGGCTTCTGCGTTCCCGCCGCCATGGGGGCCAAGGTCGCCAACCCGGATGCCACCGTGTGGGGCATCGACGGCGATGGCTGTTTCCAGATGACGAACCAGGAACTCGTGACCTGTGCCGTCAACAACATCCCCATCAAGATCGCGGTGATCAACAACAACGCGCTGGGCATGGTGCGGCAGTGGCAGTCACTCTTCTACGAGGGCCGCTACTCCAATACTGACCTGATGACCGAGTCCTGGCCCAACTTCCCCATGTTGGCGGAAGCGATGGGCTGTGTCGGTCTGCGCGCCACCAACGAGGTGGAGATGGATGCCGCCATCCAGCAGGCGCTCGAAATCAATGACCGCCCCGTCGTCATCGAGTTCGTGGTGCACAAGGACGCCATGGTGTGGCCGATGGTGCCCGCTGGCGTCAGCAACGATGAGATTCGCGTCGCCCGCGACATGGCGCCCGATTGGGAAGAGGAAGTTCTGTGACCACCACCCAGACCCTGTCCATCCTGGTGGACAACCGCCCCGGCGTCCTGACGCGCGTGGCCGCGCTGTTCTCCCGTCGTGGCTTCAACATCCAGTCCCTGGCCGTCGGCCCCACCGAGGCGGAAGACCTGTCGCGCATGACGGTCGTGGCCCAGGTGGACGACGAGGCCACGCTTGAGCAGATCGTCAAGCAGCTCAACAAGCTCATCGAGGTGCGCAAGGTGCTCGAGCTCGGCGACGCAGCGGTGCGCCGCGAGATGATGCTGGTGAAGGTGCGGGCGGATGTGAATTCCCGTAGCCAGGTCATCGACGTGGTCAGCCTGTTCCGTGGCAAGGCCGTGGATGTGTCGGCGGATTCCATCACGATCGAGGCCACCGGCAGCCAGGAGAAACTTGGCGCGCTGCTGCAGATGCTCTCCCCGCACGGCATCATCGAGCTGGTCCAGTCTGGCCAGGTGGCCCTGGGCCGTGGCGCCAAGACGCTCTCGGCGAGCAAGTCCAAGTAAAGCAATAGACTCACCCCTACATAGGCAATCAGTAAAGGATCCCCAACCATGGCAGAGATGTTCTACGACTCCGACGCCGACCTGTCGATCATCCAGGGTCGCCACGTCGCCGTCATCGGCTACGGCTCGCAGGGCCACGCGCACGCCCTGTCCCTGCGCGACTCGGGCGTCGACGTCCGCGTTGGCCTGCGCGAGGGCTCATCCTCGCGGGCGAAGGCCGAGGCCGAGGGCCTGCGCGTCGTCTCCGTCGCCGAGGCCGTCGAAGAGGCTGACCTCATCATGATCCTGGCGCCGGATCAGGCCCAGCGCTCGCTGTACAAGGAAGAGATCGAGCCGCACCTCACCAAGGGCGACGCGCTGTTCTTCGCGCACGGCTTCAACATCCGCTACGGCTACATCACCCCGCCCGAGGGTGTCGACGTGTGCATGGTCGCCCCCAAGGGCCCCGGCCACCTGGTGCGTCGCGAGTACGCAGACGGCCGTGGCGTCCCCGCCATCATCGCAGTGGAGAAGGACGAGTCCGGCAAGGCCTGGGATCTCGCGCTGAGCTACGCCAAGGCGATCGGTTCGCTGCGCGCCGGCGGCATCAAGACCACCTTCACCGAGGAGACCGAGACGGATCTCTTCGGCGAGCAGGCCGTCCTCTGCGGCGGCGCCTCCGCGCTGGTGCAGCAGGGCTTCGAGGTGCTGACCGAGGCCGGCTACCAGCCTGAGGTCGCGTACTTCGAGTGCCTGCACGAGCTCAAGCTCATCGTCGACCTCATGTACGAGGGCGGCATCGCCAAGCAGCGCTGGAGCGTCTCCGACACCGCTGAGTACGGCGACTACGTCTCCGGCCCCCGCGTGATCGACAGCCAAGTCAAGGAGAACATGAAGGCCGTCCTCGCAGACGTCCAGAATGGCAACTTCGCCAAGCGCTTCATCGAGGACCAGGACGCCGGCGCGCCGGAGTTCAAGGAACTGCGCGCCAAGGGCGAGGCACACCCCATCGAGGCCACCGGCCGTGAGCTGCGCAAGCTCATGAGCTGGGTCGCCTCGGACGATGCCGATTACACCGAAGGCACCGCCGCCCGCTGATTCGGTTCCTGAAGAGGCCGCGAAGCGGAGCAAGCGCCTCAAGAAGGACAGAAACCCCAGACCTGTTTCCCAGGTCTGGGGTTTCGTGTGTCACTGGGGCGGCTCCTGCCCGATCCTTTCCAGGAACGGGATCCACGCCTGGTCGGTCAACAGCGCGGCGGCCTCGTCCTGGGTGAAGGCACCGCTGGGGTGGATGGGGAGGTAGAGAGCTGTGTTGTCCGCCCGCCTCCAGAGCCAGGCCCCGTTGTCGTAGCAGCCCACCCCTCCCTCATGGTCCTCGAAGCGTTGGTCCGCGGTGTCACAGGTCTGCGCGCCCGGGGTGAGGTGCCACAGGTTGAGGCTCCCTGTGTGCTGGGTGCTGCCGTTCGCCAGCGTGAAGGTGAAGCCCCACTCGGAAGCCGTGGCATCCACGATCTGCAACCGCGCGGGCAACAGGTCTGTGAAAACCGCGATCATCTCCTCGGAGCTCTCCACGGCGGCAGGGTCCGGTGCCGGTGGGGTTGGAGGCGTGAGGTCCAGCTCCTGCACTGGGACCGGGGCCGCATCAAACTCGAGCTGCGGGTTGATGGGCGGCATGGAGTCCGCGAGTGCTTCGCCCTCGGGCAGAAAAAGGGTCCCGCCGCCCAGACCCTTCCCCTCAAGCGACATGAGGGACCACACACCGACCGTGGCTACATCTGGGACAGTCGATCCGGGCGGCGTCAGTGGGCCACGGCGTCTGCCGCCTGGTGCCTCAAAGGGGCTGAGGGGCCCGCCCACGCGGAGCAGGAGCGCGGGGGAGTCATCGATGCCGAGGACCCACACATCGGGCGAGGTGGCCTTCATCCCGTCTGCGTACGTGGTGCGGCTCACCACGGCCCACACGTCGTCGAGGCGGGCTCCATCCAGGATGATGGCGAGCGAACTGCGGATCAGTTCACGCTCGTCGTCCGTGTAGGACATCCAGTCTCCGTCGACGGTGGGCTCCGGGTACCAGACGGTGGGATAGCGGGCCTCGTCGGTGGGTGCCGGGGTGGGCGGGGCTACGGCAGTCGTTGTCTCGCTGACCGTGGGGCTCGGGCTGAGGATGGGTGCGGCCTCCAGGGGGCGGGTGGCACCCGGGTTCAGCAGGGCCCAGCCGCCGACGGCGAGCCCCACGGTGAGGGCCAGGCCCAGAGCCCCGGCCGCCATGCGCCGTCGGACGCGGGTGCGGGAAGCGCGGTCCTCGGCGAGGGCGATCATCTCGTCGATGCGTTCAGGCGTCAGGTTCATCGGGCTCGACCTTTCACTTGGCCAGTCTGGGAGACAGGCGCAGCTTCCGCATGGCGCGTGACGAGGTCACCTTGACCCAGCCCTCGGTGCGCCCCATCAGGTGGGCGACCTCAGCCACGGGGAGGTCCTCCACATATCGCGCCACGACCAACGCCCGCTCTGCGGGCTTGAGGTCGCCGATGGCCCGGGTGAGGTCCAGATGGAGGCTGGGGTCGCCGTCGGGATTGAGCAGTTCCGGGAGGTCGTCGGTGACGACCTCTTGAGAGCTGCGCCTGCGGCGGTGCGAGACGAACTGGTGGTAGAGGGCGCGGGTGGCGTAAGCGTCCACGTTGGCCACGCCGTCGAGCTTTGGCCAGGCCAGACACATCTTCGTCAGCGTGTCCTGGACCAGGTCCTCGGCCGAATGGTGGTTGGACGTGAGCAGGAGGGCTCGCCGGTACAGCATGGGCGCCGCAGAGCGGGCCCAGCTGGCGAACGTCTCTGCCATGCCCCTCCCTCCGTGGATCGTCTCACTATGACTGACGCGGTGGGAGTGGCGGGAGGTAACAGGCCCATGTCGAAGGCGCCGGATACAGTGGCAAGCATGGCACTGGAGGACCTCACGAGGCTGATTGACGAGCAACTCCTGGACGACGCGGCGGTGCTGCTCGCGGAGCAGCCGTATCACGTGATCGGCGACGAACTGGGACGCCTCGACGACGTACCGCTGGCGGTGGCCTTCCGGTTGCTGAAGAAGGACACCGGCATCGAGGTGTTCGAGGAACTCGACGCCTTCGACCAGCAGCGCCTGCTCGAATCCCTGCGCGACGAGCCGTTCCAGGAACTGGTCGAGGCGATGGACCCCGACGATCGTGCGCGGATGCTGCAGGAGGCCCCCGCCAAGGTCGTCAAGCGGGTGCTCGCTGGATTGAGCCCGGCAGAGCGCGCCATGACAGCGACCCTCCTGGGCTATCCGCGCGGCTCCGTAGGCCGCGTCATGACGCCCGAGGTGCTCGCGGTTCCCGCGTGGTCCACCGCCGCCGAGGCGCTGCACGTGATCCGCCAGAAGGGGCGGCAGGCGGAGAGCCTCTACACGATGGCCGCAGTGGACTCCCAGCGGCATCTGCTGGGCGTCGTTGAGTTGAGCGCCATCGTCGTGGCAGATCCCGACACCCTCATCAAGGACATCCTCGACCCCGATGCGGTGATCGCCAAGGCCACCGATTCCGCAGAAGAGGCCTCACGCCTCATGCGCGAGACGAACGCCCACAACATGCTGGTGGTGGACAGCGAGGAGCGCCTCGTCGGGTTGCTTTCCATCGACGACGCCATCGAGGTCATCGAGGAAGCCGACACCGAGGACACGGCGCTGCAGGCGGGCTCCACGCCGTGGGCGGGCCACTACATGGCCGTGGGCGTGCTGCGGCTGGCTCGCTACCGGGCGCTGTGGCTCTCGCTGCTGCTGGTGGCGGCCACGCTGACGGTGTCGGTGACGCAGGCCTTCGAGGCGACCCTCATGCAGGTGGCGCAACTCGCGCTGTTCATCCCGATGCTCATCGGCGCCGGTGGCAATGCTGGGGCGCAGGCAGCCACGGCGTCCGTGCGCGCCCAAGCGATCGGTGAGCTGCGCTTCTCCGACCTGCCCCGCGTGGTGTGGCGCGAGCTGCGCGTCGGCCTGCTGCTGGGCGGCATGCTCGCGGTCCTTGGCTTGGCCGTGGGAACGCTGTTCGTCGGGCCAGGGATCGCACTGGTGGTGGCGCTGTCGTTGGTGCTGATCTGCGCCTGGGCCGCGACCATCGGCGGCGCCATGCCGCTGCTGGCACGCAGGGTGGGGATCGACCCGGCCGTGGTGTCGGCGCCGCTGGTCACGACGCTCGTCGACGCCACGGGCCTGGTGATCTACTTCCTCATCGCCAAGCTGGTGCTCGGCGTCTGAGCCTTCTCAGAGGCGCGCCGCGATGCGGTCGCCGATCTGAGTCGTCAGGAGACGCTCGCCACCGCGCTCTGCGATGTCCGCGGTGACCGCGTCGTCGATCTTCTTGGCCAGCTCAGGCTTGCCCAGGTGGTCGAGCAGCAGTGCCATCGACGAGATGGCCGCGGTGGGATCTGCGATGCCCTTGCCCGCGATGTCGGGAGCCGAGCCGTGCACGGGCTCGAACATCGAGGGAAACTCGCCCGTGGGGTTGATGTTGGCCGAGGCCGCCAAGCCGATGCCGCCGGTGACGGCTGCGGCCAGATCGGTGACGATGTCGCCGAACAGGTTGTCGGTGACCACGACGTCGAACTGCGAGGGGTCGACGACCAGCGCGATCATCGCGGCGTCGATGTGCAGGTAGTTGGTCTCCACATCCGGGAACTCTGCGCCGATCTCGGTGAAGACGCGGTTCCAGAGGCCGCCGGCGTTGACGAGCACGTTGTGCTTGTGCAGGAGGGTGAGCTTGCCGCGGCGCTTCTGGGCGCGCAGGTAGGCGTCGCGCACCACGCGCTCCACGCCGTAGGCGGTGTTGACCGAAACCTCGGTGGCGATCTCCTGCGGGGTGCCGGTGCGCACGCGCCCGCCATTGCCACAGTAGAGGCCCTCGGTGCCCTCGCGGACGACGATGAAGTCGACCTCCTTGCCCTCGACGACGGCGGGAGCCAGGGGAGTGGGGACGCCCGGGTAGAGCTTCGATGGGCGCAGGTTGACGGCGTGGTCGAACGCGAAGCGGAGCTTCAGCAGCAGGCCACGCTCGAGCAGGCCGCTCGGGATCGCCTTGGAGCCGGGGGCAGCGCCGACGGCGCCAAGCACGATGGCGTCGACGCCCTTGAGCTCCTCCAGAACCGAATCAGGCAGTACCTCGCCGGTGCGCTGCCAGCGCTCTGCGCCAAGGTCGTAATCGACGAACTCGAATGCGTCGGCTCCCGCCACCGCAGTCAGCGCCTTGAGCGCCTCCGCGGTCACCTCGGGGCCGATACCGTCTCCGCCGATCACGGCGATCTTCGCTGAAGTCATGGCGGAAACCCTACGACAGCCGCGCCGCGCCGCCCGACGCGTCTCAGGTGCCGCCCTGTCCGCCCTCTGGCGCGCGCAGGGATTGCGCGGTCCATTGCGTATTGTTCGACCAGATTCCCAACCAACTGGAGTGACCATGCCGAGCCTGCCGGTGCAACCTGCCGAGTTTCATGTGTTCGACACCTCCCTGCGCGACGGCGCGCAGCAGGAGGGCCTGCATCTTTCCGTCAACGACAAGCTGAAGATTGCGGGCTACCTCGACGAGCTTGGTGTGCACTTCATTGAGGGCGGCTGGCCGGGCGCCAACCCCAACGACACCGAGTTCTTCCAGCTGGCCAAGGAACTCAACCTCCAGACCTCCAAGCTCGTGGCCTTCGGCGCCACGCGGAAGGCTGGCGCCAAGGCGGCAGAGGACGCGCTGACGAAGGCGCTCGTGGATGCCGGCACCGAGTACATCTGCATCGTGGCCAAGTCCCACGACGAGCACGTCGAGCGCGCGCTGCGCACCACCCTGGAGGAGAACCTGGAGATGGTGCGCGACACCGTCGAGTTCCTCCGCAGCCAGGGCCGGCGCGTCTTCGTCGACTGCGAGCACTTCTTCGACGGATACCGCGCCAACCCCGAATACGCGCTGCAGGTGGTACGTACAGCCCACGAGGCAGGCGCCGAGGTGGTCATCCTCTGCGACACCAACGGCGGCATGCTGCCCAGCTGGATGGGCGAGGTAGTCGAGGCTGCGGCCGCCACCGGTGCCAACCTTGGCATCCACTGTCACAACGACACGGCGTGTGCGGTCGCCAACACCATGGCCGCCGTCGAGGCCGGCGTGATGCACGTCCAGGGCACCTTCAACGGCTACGGCGAGCGCACCGGCAATGCTGATCTCTCCGCCGTCATCCCCAACCTGCAGCTCAAGTACGGCTGGGAGGTGCTGCCGCCCGAGCGCCTGTCGGAGCTGACCCGCGTGGCGCACGCGATTGCGCTCGTGGCGCACCAGCCTCTCCTGGGTCGTCAGCCCTACGTCGGCCAGTCGTCCTTCGCCCACAAGGCGGGGCTGCACGCGTCGGCCATCAAGGTCGACGAGAACCTCTACCAGCACATCGACCCGCTGCTGGTGGGCAATGACATGCGCATGCTGGTCTCGGACATGGCCGGGCGGGCCAATATCCAGATCAAGGGCGAGCAGCTCGGCTTCGATCTGAACGATCGTGAGGTGGCCGCTCGCATCACCGAGACGGTGAAGAAGCGCGAGGCCGAGGGGTACTCCTACGAATCCGCCGACGCCAGCTTCGAGATGCTGCTGCGCGATCAGCTGGGCATCCTGGAACTGCCGTTCCAGGTGCAGTCCTGGCGGGTGTTCACGGAGGAGCGCGATGGTCTCGACCTCTCCGAGGCGACGGTGAAGCTCACCGCCAATGACGAGCGGATCATGGTGGTGGGCGAGGGCAATGGCCCCGTCAACGCGCTCGACCACGCGCTGCGATCCGCCCTGCAGGCGGCCTTCCCGGAGGTCGGGAAGTTTGAGCTGATCGACTACCGGGTTCGGATCCTCGATGAGGGCCATGGCACGGACGCCACCGTGCGCACCCTCATCGACACCGCCTACAACGGCTATTCCTGGACGACGGTGGGCGTGGGCACCAATGTCATCGAGGCCTCGTGGGAGGCACTGCGTGACGCGTTGGCCTACGGCGTCATGACGTACCTCCACTAGGCTTTGCCCATGCGCATCGCACGTTTCGCCAAGGCCGGACAGGACCCCGCATACGGGATCATCGAACTCGCCGTCGACGGGGGTGATCACCCAGATACCATTGCCACCCTGACGGGAGACCCGCTCGCTGGCGTGCCCGTCAACTACACCGGCGAGCGCCACGAGTTGGACGACGTGCGCTTGCTCTCGCCGGTGATCCCGCGCTCCAAGGTGGTCGCCGTCGGCAAGAACTACGCGGGCCACGCCAAGGAGATGGGCGGTGAGGTGCCGGCGGCGCCGCTGCTGTTCTTCAAGCCCAACACCTCGGTCATCGGCCCGAACGAGACGATCATCCGCCCCGAGGGCTGCGAATCGTTGCACTTCGAGGGTGAGCTCGCCGTCGTGATCGGCCGCATCTGCAAGCAGGTTCCGGTGGAGCGCGTGCCAGAGGTCATCTTCGGCTACACCATCGCCAACGACGTGACCGCGCGTGACTGGCAGGCCACGGACGGCCAGTGGACCCGCGCCAAGGGCTCCGACACCTTCCTGCCGCTTGGCCCATGGATGAACACGCACCTCACTATTGAGGAGGCGGAGCATCTTTCCATCGAGACCAGGCTTGGCGACGAGGTCAAGCAGAGCGGCGCCACGTCGCAGATGGTGCGCGGCATCGCGGAGCTGATCAGCTACATCTCGCAGTCCATCACGCTGCTGCCGGGTGATCTCGTGCTGACGGGCACGCCAGCCGGGGTGGGGGAGATGCAGCCGGGCGATGAGGTGCACGTCACCATCGACGGGCTGGGTACCCTCAGCAACCCCGTCGCTGACGCGTGAGTGCTCAGCCCACGCCGGTCGCCTTGTTGCACCGGGGCGATCCGGTGGACCCGCCGTCGGGCGTGAACTACCCGCTGGTGGTGCCGAAGTCGCCGTTCCTCGTCATGACGGTGGTGTTCGGCGTGATGCTGGGTTTCGCCGCGTACGCAATCATCGTGCCGCTGGCGAACCAAGCGTTTCTCGGGCTCGGCTACATGCTTCGCGGCGGTGGAGACTGGCAGGCCTATCTTGCTGATGCCCGCGCCTACCGTTCGCCAGACGGCCCCGTGGCCGGCCACCTGGCGTTGGCCCTGATGATCCCCGTCTCGCTGCTGTTGACCAGGTATGTGCACGGGCTGAAACCGCGGTGGCTGCCGTCCGTGCAGCCCGGGATGCGGTGGCGCTACTTGCTCATGACGGTCGTGGTGGCCGCCGTGCTGTTCAACGCGGTCATGTGGGCGCAGTGGGGCCTCGGTACGATGCCGGCGTGGACCGACGGGCAGCCTGGCTGGGTGGGTTTCCTGGTGCTGATCCTGCTGTCCTCACCGCTGCAGGCCGCGGCTGAGGAGTTCTTCTTCCGGGGCTTCCTGCTGCAGGCAATCGGTTCGGCGACGGGCCGGGCATGGCTCGGCGTGGTGGGTTCGGCACTGTTGTTCGCGCTGATGCACGGCGTGCAGAACCCGGCGCTGTTTGCTCACCGCCTGGTGTTCGGGTTGGTGGCCGGCGCGCTCGTCGTCGTCACGGGGGGCCTCGAAGCGGCGATCGGTGCGCACATCGTCAACAACATCCTGAGCTACGTGTATGCCCTCTTCTCGGTCACCGTGGAGGGGCTGCGGGGCGTCACCGCCATCAGCTGGGCCGAGGCTGGTTGGAACATCCTGGCGTTCGTCCTGATCGGTCTTGCGTGTTGGTGGTTGGCCCGGAAGATGAACCTCGCCACCACCACCCCGTGAGCCTCGACCGCTCGGCTCACCGTCACTCTTGACTTCTCTGCCCACCCTCAGTTGAGCACTTGGATCTGGTCAACGGCGTTTTCCGCGCTCGACATCGGCGTGTCGTGCGTCGAGTAGACGGAAGTGCTCAACGAGTTATCCACAGGCCAAGAACCGGCCCTTCTGTTGTCCGGGTCTTGCCGTCAGACTCGGGGCATGAGCAGCTTGGCCGACTACTTGCCCGAAGGCGTGATGAGCGCACGCCTCGCCCCGGAAACCGCCAGGTCCCTGAACTCTCGAGCGTTCCGGGGGCAAGTGACCCGCATTCTTCCGGGCGTTTACGGCCTGCCGGAGGTTGCAGCTTCAGTCGAAGGCAGGCTGAAAGCCATCGGGCTCTACGGCCCGGATCTGGTGGTGACCAGGAAGGCTGCGGCGGCCCTGACTTGGTGGGATGACCTCGAACTCCCTGACGTCTGGGAGCTCGCCTGTCCGCGAGACATCAACCCCGGCTACGGCGTAAGTGTTGAGCAACGCCTCGTAGCCAAGCACCTCACCACCAAGGTCCTGGGTGCATCGGTGACGATTCCCGAGTTGAGCGTCCTCGACCTGATCCCAGAACTCGACGACGACGTGGTCTACGAGGCGCTTCGGCGACGGAAGGTGACGATCGGCGCGTTGGAGCGGGCGCTACGTGACACTCCCCGTAGGCGAGGCAACGCCCGTCGAAAGGAGATTCTGAAGGCGTGTCGGGCCGCTCCCTGGTCGCACCTGGAGACTCGAGGGCATCTGTCGCTGAGGGACATTGGTCTGACGGATTGGATTGCAAACTACCGAGTCAACGTCAACGGCTCGGTGTACTACCTCGATGCTGCTTTCAAGAGAGAGAAGGTTGCCGTCGAGTTCGATGGCTTCCAGTTCCACGGAGGAAGGGATTCGTTCCACGCGGACCGGAAGCGTGACGTAGACCTCGCCAGCATCGGTTGGCTGCCGCTGCGCTTCACCGACCAGACACTCGATTCACTCAAGGCTCTGCCTCGCATCCTTGCGGAACGACGACGGCTTCTGAACCCAGAACACTGAGCCTCCGTCCTCCGCACGTTGAGCACTTGGATGGGGTCAACGGTGATTTCACGCCTCAGCATCG
>JAUNUF010000020.1:0-264 GCA_030538315.1 Propionibacteriaceae bacterium | reverse complement strand
TGTCTGTCGTTGCGCACAACGGCGCAGCACTGGGGTATGGGGTAATTGGCAGCCCGCCGGATTCTGGTTCCGTCAGTCTAGGTTCGAGTCCTAGTACCCCAACGCAGAGGCCCGGATGGTCCGTCACAGGATTTTCCGCTAGTCTGCTCAAGCGCTCGGGACGCCAACCCGGGCGAACAACTGAAGATGGCCCCGTAGTGTAGTGGCCTAGCACGCGGCCCTCTCAAGGCTGTAACGGCGGTTCGAATCCGCTCGGGGCTACCA
>JAUNUF010000138.1 GCA_030538315.1 Propionibacteriaceae bacterium | reverse complement strand
CGCACGTCGACTGCCCCGGTCACGCTGACTACGTCAAGAACATGATCACCGGTGCTGCCCAGATGGACGGCGCCATCCTCGTTGTGGCCGCCACCGACGGCCCGATGGCTCAGACCCACGAGCACATCCTCCTGGCCCGCCAGGTTGGCGTGCCCGCGATCGTCGTTGCCCTCAACAAGTGCGACATGATCGACGACGAGGACGCTGACCTCATCGACCTGGTTGAGATGGAGCTCGACGAGATCCTCTCCGCCCAGGGCTTCGAGGACACCAAGATCGTCCGCGTTGCTGCTTTCCCCGCCCTCAACGGCGAAGAGAAGTGGGCCAAGACCGTCCTCGAGCTCATGGACGCCGTCGACGAGTACATCCCGCAGCCCGCGCGTGACACCGACAAGCCGTTCCTGATGCCCGTTGAGGACGTCTTCACGATCACCGGTCGTGGCACCGTCATCACCGGCCGCATCGAGCGCGGCATCGTCAACACCGGCGACACCGTCGACATCGTTGGCATCCGCGACACCAAGCAGACCACCACCGTCACCGGTGTTGAGATGTTCCGCAAGATCCTCGACGAGGGTCGCGCTGGCGAGAACGTCGGCCTGCTGCTCCGCGGCACCAAGAAGGAAGACGTCGAGCGCGGCATGGTTGTCATCAAGCCCGGTTCGACCACCCCTCACACCGATTTCGAGGCCAACGTCTACGTGCTGAACAAGGACGAGGGCGGCCGTCACAAGCCGTTCTTCTCGAACTACTCGCCTCAGTTCTACTTCCGTACCACGGACGTGACCGGCGTTGTTCAGCTCCCGGCCGGCACCGAAATGGTCATGCCTGGCGACAACACCGAGATGACCGTTCACCTGAACAAGCCCATCGCCATGGAGGAGAACCTCAAGTTCGCCATCCGTGAGGGCGGCCGCACCGTCGGCGCAGGTAACGTCACCAAGATCCTCAAGTGATCTGACTGATCTGCTGATCTGAGAGGGGCCCCGCAGCTTGTGCTGCGGGGCCCTTTCTCGTCAGCGAAGCGTCATGATCTGGTTCAAGCCCACCATGGCGGCGCCCAGGCCGGCGGCGTGGTCTTCGATGGTGGTGCGGATGATGGGCGACGGCGAACGCAGCTGGTAGGCCACTGATTCCGAGAGCCGGTCCATGAAGTCATCTCCAAGCGCCAGCACGTAGCCGCCCAAGGTGAGCGCGTCCGGCACCTCGATGGTGATGAACAGGCTCAGCACGCGGGTGAGTGCAACGCGCAGCTCGTCGATGCTGTCGACGGCCCACATTTCGCCCGCCCGGGCCCGCTCGGCGATCAGGGCGGCCATCTCGTCCATCGCATCAGGCCCGTCTGGCACGGGGATGCCTTGGGCGACGGCGCGTCGGGAGAAGGCGGGGAAGCCCACGACGGTGTCGATGCAGCCGTAGCGGCCGCACACGCATTGGCGCGCCATGTCGCCCAGCTGCACGTGGCCGGCGCCGCCCCATCCCACCGGCAGCGTCTCGTCAAGATCCTGGTTGCGGGTGAGCGCCATGCCTAAGCCGATGCCCACCTGGATGTGGAGCAGCCGAGAGCGGCCAGCCAGCTCCGGCTGCCGCGCGTTGGCGATGGCGGCGCACTCTGCGTTGTTGCGCAGGCCCACAGGAAGATCGTTGAGCGCCTGGGAGAGTTCCCGCTCCAGCGGGAAGTTGTCCCAGGGGAAGAAGTGGGTCTTCTCGACGATGGTGCGGTCCTCGCTCAACCGGCCCGGCAAGGCGACCCCCACCCCGGCCAACGTGTGGGGGAGTGAGGTGCGGATGCGCTGCACGCAGCTCGCGAGCAGCTCCACGTAATCCGTGGCCGGGATGGCATCCGGCAGTTCAAGGAACTCCCGGTGAAGGAGCCTGCCGCCCATCTCGAGCGCGACGACCTCCGTGCGGTTGGCGCGCGAGTCGAACCCGATGCCCATCCAGTCACGAGACAGTTCCAGCCTGGTGCTGGGGCGCCCCGGGCGGCCGAGGTTGAGCCCAGATTCGCTGATGTAGCCGCGTTCGATCAGATCCGCGACGATGCGGGTGATGGCGGCGCGGGTGAGGCCGAGCCGATCTGCGAGATCCGCCCGGGAGATGGGCTCGTGGTCTCGCAGCGTTGCGAGGACGTGGCGCTCATTCGTGGAGCGCATCACGGTGCCGGAGAGAGGTGCAGACATGTCAGTTTCTATTCCTTTCCGGCCATCTTATCGGCTCACGTCACTTAATCACCGAAGGTAACGATCTGGTCACGGAAGTGGGTTAAGTGTTGCAGGTGACAAACTAGCGTGTTTAAATCAGCAGGTAACAAAGTCGTTGCTCGGGTATCCGACAGGGACTTGGGATGCGACCTCGGCAAGGACGTCGGGGCGCACGAGCTGCATGAGGAGAACCCATGAAGATGCTGGCCAAGCTGGCAGCTGTCACTCTCACCTCCGCACTCGCGCTGAGCGCTTGCGGCGGAGACACCGACACCACCACTGATCCCACGACGCCCGCCGTCGACGAGACCACCGCTGCGGCACCGGCTCCGGCCGAGACCGAGGCGACCGAGCCTGCCCCCGCTGGCGAGGCCATGCCGGCCCCGGCCGTGAACTGTGAGATCCCCGAGGGCAACCTCGACGCCACCCCGGCCGATCTCGACGCCGCTGAGGGCGAGATCACCTTCATGACCCAGGGTCTGAAGGGCACCTTCGATGACTTCTTCAACAAGCTCATCGCAGACTTCCAGGCGGAGAACCCCGGCACCACCATCACCTGGACTGACCAGGGCGGTTCGGATGACTTCGACACCCTGATGGTCACCCAGGCCAGCAACTGCACCATGGCCGACGTCATCAACGTGCCGTCCTCCAGCATCCTCGCTCTGAGCCAGGGCAACTTCCTCCTGAACCTCGACAACAAGCTGCCCGAGGCAGGGGAGCGCTTCGTGCCTGGCGTGTGGGATTCCCTCAAGCTGGGTGCCGGTGACTCGCACACCGCGCTGCCGTGGTACTTCGGTCCCTTCGTGACCACCTACAACAAGGCCATCTTCGAAGAGGCCGGCCTCGACCCGGAGAAGGCTCCGGCCACCATGGACGAGTACTTCGAGTTCGCCAAGCAGATCACGGAGAAGACGGACAAGTACGCCATCTACGGCAACACCTCCTGGTACCTCATCCCGCAGCTGCGCGCCTACGGTGCCAAGCTCATGAACGATGACTTCACCGAGTTCACGTTCGCCTCGGATCCGCAGGCCCTCAAGTGGGTCACCAACATGGCCGAGCTCTACGAGGCTGGCGGCATCCCCGCTGACTCGATCACCGGCGAACTCGACATGTCGCGTGCCTTCGGCGACGGCGACCTCGCCTTCGGCACCCCGAACGCATCCTTCCTGCGCAACGTCCAGGCCAACTCCCCGGCCATCTACGAGGTGACCGGCGTGGGCGAAGAGGCTCGCCAGGACGGCGTGGGCTCGCTGTTCAACGGCCAGTTCATCGGCGTGGCTGCCACGACGGAGAACGCCAACCTTGCTGCCAAGTGGGCTGACTACGTGACCAGCGCGCAGAACGGCCTCGCTTGGGCGAAGTTCGGTATCGACACCGAGACCGCCGTCGTGTTCCCAGTCACCACCGAGGCGCTCGAGGATCCCTCGCTGGTGGGCTCCGACACGACGGATCCGTTCAACGCCGCTCGTGCCGCAGCCGCCAAGGGTGCCCTGGACGCCGAGGCGTACCTGCCGATGTTCTACGTCACCGGCGCCGTGCGTCAGGCCCTCATCAACAACATGAACCTGGCCATCTCCGGTCAGGCCGAGCCCCAGGCTGCGCTCGAGGCCGCCCAGGCTGAGATGAACACCCTGCTGGCTCAGGTCCGCTGACCCTCACCACCACCCAACGGCG
>JAUNUF010000137.1 GCA_030538315.1 Propionibacteriaceae bacterium | reverse complement strand
TGCTCCGCTCAGGGGCCAGCGACCTCGGACGAGCTCCGCTCAGGGGCCAGAATGTGCTCGACTCAGGGGCCGGTGACTCAGCCGACGTGTTCGGCGGAGTTGCTCGTGATGCCCGGGGCGCCGTCGTGGACGATCTTCCCGGGGTTCAGGTTGCGGCCCGGGTCAACGCCGTCGAACAGCGCCTTCTGGATGAACACGCCTGCGGGCGAGATGTCCTGCTCCATCCACGGGCTGTGCTCCTCGCCCACGCCGTGGTGGTGCGAGACGGTGCCGTGGTTGTCCATGAAGCCCTGCTGCACCACGCGCTTCGCGGCGTCGTAGGTCTCGAGGTTGGTCTCCGACGCGTCGTTGATCGCGAACGTGAAGTACTGGCAGGCACCCGAATGGTACGAGTGGCTCAAGTGGCAGAACACGACGCCGCGCTTGCCCAGTTCCTTCATCTTGGCGTAGAACGCCTCGGTGACGTTGGTGTGGATCTGCGCCGCGTACTTCCAGGGCGTGGTGGTCTCCGACACATCTGCGAGGATTCCGCGGTCCAGCATGAAGTCGCGCAGGTAGGGCGTGTCGTACTTCTTCTGGTCGTACAGCGCGCCGGGGCCCTTGCCGACGCCCATGCCGCCGTTGTCGCGCACGATCTTGCCGACGAGGCCCTTGTTGTAGCGCACGTGGCTCTTGGAGCCCTCGAACCCGATGAAGCTCATCGCGATGTTCTCGAGATCCCAGCCCTTCTGCAGCATCAGCTTCTGGATGCCCTTGCTCACCATGGAGGAGACCTTCGAGCTCTTCTTGCCGTTGGCCATGATGTACTGCGTCTCCAGCGCATCAGAGACGCGCGCCATCATCACTTCGGCATCCGATTCGATGATTTGCCGGCATGCATTGAGGCCGTCTTCGTACGTGGGGTAGAAGTACGCCTGGATTTCGCGGACCTCGGGCATGCGGTGCACGTTCACCCAAGCCGACGTGATGATGCCCAGGCGACCCTCGGAGCCCAGCACCATCTCCCGCACGGACGGGCCGGAGGAGTACGACGGCAGCGGGCGCAGCTCGAGCACCTGCCCGGGCATGACCATGGTGAGGCCGCGGGTGATGTCTGCGATGTCGCCGTACTTGTCAGACTGCATGCCTGACGAGCGGGTGGCGATCCAGCCGCCCAGCGTGGACCAGACGAAGGAATCCGGGTGGTGGCCCATCGTCCAGCCGCGGGCCTGGAGCTGATCCTCCATGTCTGGCCCGAAGACGCCGGCCTGGATGTGCGCGAGGCCGGAGACCTCGTCGATCTCGAGGACCTTGTTCATGCGGCCCAGGTTCACCGAGATCACCTGGCGGGTCTCGCCGGGCTCGGCCTCAAGCGCCGCCACGATGTTGGAGCCGCCACCAAAGGGGATCACGACGGCGTCCGCAGCGATTGCCGCGTCCAGAAGCCGCTCCACGTCGCGCTGCGTGCCGGGGTACAGCACGGCGTCGGGCACCCGGCCCAGCTCGCCGCGGCGCACCCGCACCAGATCACGCAGGCCCTTGCCAAACGCGTGCACGACGCGGGTCTGGTCGTCGGTCTGAACGTACTTGGCGCCGAGGATGGACTCCAGCTCCGCACGAAGTGTTTCCGACAACTGCGAGGCCGGCACCTCGAGCGAGGAGAACGGCGGGATGGGCTGCACGGGGGCGGCGATGTCCACGCCCACCTTCTTCTGCACGAACGGCGCGAACTTGGGCTTGTCCTTGTACCCGTATTCGTGGCCCTCTTCGCCCCAGCCCCACCACTTCTGCTGCTTGACGCCCTCGATCACTGTGGGTCCTCCTGCTTGTCAGCCTGTTCCTTGGCATTCTCCGCCAAGGTCGCGATTTCAGTTTCCTGCGCGCGTTCGAGCGCCACATTACGCTCATACTCGGCCAAGGTCTTCTTGCCGTAGGCGCGCGCGGTGGTGTCATGGAGCTCCAGCACCTGACGGCGCATCCGCTCGTTGAATTCATGGGCGATCTCGCCGGGGCGCGGCGTCATGGGGCGGCCGAACACCACGTGCACCTCAGGGCGACCCTTCGGCAGGTGCTTCTGCTTCGACGGCCACGCCTCGTAGGCGCCGACGAGGGCCACCGGCAGCGCGGGAACGCCGCGCGAGATGCACAGCGACGCGACGCCGGGCACGTACGGCCCCATCGCGCCGGTGCGGGAACGGGTGCCCTCCGGGAACAGCAAGAGTGGCACGCCCTCGGAGAGCAGTTGGCCAGACATTCCGCGCTTGCCCTTGCCGCCCTTGCCGCGGTCGATCGGGAAGCCGTTCATGAACAGTGCCATGGACGCAGACTTCAGCCAGTTGCCGAAGAAGAAGTCGCCGGCGGCGCCAGTGGCCACCCGCTTCGACAGCTTCGACGGCAGCGAGCACAGGATCAGCGGCGCGTCGAGGTGGGAAGAGTGGTTGCTGAACACGATGAATGCGCCGTCGACGTTGTCCAGGTTGTTGACGCCATGCACGTGCACCTTCAGCAGGCGCATCAGCGCCGGCTTCAGCAGGAGCATCTGTGCGGTCTGCCGCGTCGTCGCCTGGATCTTCGAGGTGTAGCGCGTGTTGCCCGCTTCGAGTTCGGCGGCCATCAGTGCTTCCTGGAGGCAGAGAGCTTCTTGGAGAACCAGCGGGTGAGGGCGCGAGGGCCGTGATCCCCCACGAACATGGCGATCTTCCACTTCCAATCCGGCACGGATTCGAAGCGGCCCTTCGCGGAATCGTCCAGCGCGGTGCGCACCAGCTTCACCGGGTCGATCCACACGAAGCCCGGCAGTTTGGATGCGTTGATGCCGGCACGCTCGTGGAACTCCGTCTTCACCCAGCCAGGCAGCAGCGCGGTCGCGGTGACGCCGGTGCCGCTGAGTTCGAGGGCGAGGGAGTTGGAGAAGACGCGGGCCCATGCCTTGATGGCGGAGTAGTTGCCGGAGAAGATCGACGACGACGACGAGGCCACTGTCAGAATCTGCCCGCTGCCGCGGGCCTTCATCGCACGGGCGGCGGCGCCGCTGAGCACGTAGACGGCCACGCACATCACCTCGATGGCGCGCACGTTGACGTCGTTCTCAGCGGGGTTCAACGCCGTCGAATGCAGGCCGAAACCTGCGTTGTTGATGAGGATTTCGACGGGGCGAGCCGGGTCTTCGAGGCGCTCAGCGATGCGGTCCATGTCTGCGCGCACGGAGAGATCAGCCGTGATGGTTTCGACGGCGATGCCGTGGCGCTGGGTGAGTTCGGCCGCAACTGATTCGAGGCGCGCGGTGTCGCGGGCGACGAGGACGAGGTCGGTGCCCCGGCTGGCGAGCTCCTGCGCAAACGCGTGCCCGATGCCTGAGGTGCCGCCCGTGATCAAAGCTGAAACCATGTGCCCTACGGTACGCCACTTCGCCTAGCGCTCGCGAAGCTCGGGAGCGGATGTTGAGCGGAGTGGACGGGCTTTGGTTGTAGTTCCACAGGTGGGTGCGGGATGGGTTGTGGGGAAGTCACAACTGCTGGTCCCTGAGCGTCACAACTGCGAGGGACGAGCGCCCAGTGGCGACGAAGGGCTGCTGAGCGGCACGACTGCTGGTCCCTGAGCGTCACAGGCGCGAGGGACGAGCGCCCAGTGGCGACGAAGGGCCGCTAAGCGTCATCGCCGCCGTCGGTCAGCCGCTGAATGTCGAGGTGCTGGTGGTTGCGCTGGGCGTGGCAGCAAACACGGCGGGTGAGCGCGGGGCGCGGTCGTCTGGTGGCTGCCAAGTGGGTCTGACGTTCAGGACGGCGTCAAAGTTCACAGTTGGATTCACGGCGGCATCTCGGTGTGAATCTTGGCAGCGTGCTCGGCATCAGACTTCACACTGAGATGGTCTGCGGAATCGCGGGACGCTCCTCAAGACCCTTCGGGGGCCCTTCGGCGCCACTGGGTGCTCGCAAAGCTCGCACCTGTGGCGCTCAGGGA
>JAUNUF010000019.1 GCA_030538315.1 Propionibacteriaceae bacterium | reverse complement strand
CCCTGAGCGCCACAGGTGCGAGCTTGCGAGCACCCAGTGGCGACGAAGGGCCCCCAAGCATCCAGACAACCCAAACCACCGAAGGCCCGCCCCAACAGGCGGGCCTTCTGCATGCCCGGTCATCTCTCGACACAACTCTCAACATCTCTACACATGCGAGAGAGTCATGTTGAGAGTTGCGATAGAGACATCATTGGAACAGAAAGACGGCGGTGGGCCAGCCCACCGCCGTCTCCTATCCGTATGGATCAGATCTCGGAGGAAGCTCCCGAATTAGCCGGGTAGGCATCCTCGAACCTCGGAACAATGTCGACCTTCCACTCTTGGCCGCCGATAATGGCGCCGGGGAAGTTCAGGTAGGCATACACGCCCTGTCCGTTGATGCCAAAGTTTTCGGATACGCGGAACTCAAGCGACACATATGGTTGCCCGAGTTCGTTAACACCCTTGCCGCTGCGCCCAAGGCTTGCCCAAGACCCGAATCGCTGGGAAACCCTGTAGTCAGGAGAGTGGACATATGGATCGAACCAAGGCTTACCGCCCTTGGTTTGGGTGATGATGACGTCGTAGATCACAGTTTCGGGCACCGCGCCACCATCGTTGTGGATCTTGAATGTCACGGTCTTTGCTGCGTTGTTCCACAACTGCGGGTTGACGATTGTCGCCCGGAGATCATAGGTCGGGTCTGCTGCCTGAGCTGGCATCACCGAGCCCAAGGCAATCAGACTTGCCGTGATCCCTGCCCCAACGAGCCGACGAATTGTGTTCTTCATTTGTAGTCCCCTTGCCTACTACATTGGCCACCTAGTTGGCCAAATCTTGAAGGACGTGCCCCTCGTCCAGATCCGTTGCCGGAATACTCAGGCGTCTGCTTCCGCGGGAACCGACTCGACGGATACGGGATCCACAGCCGGCACCTCAAGCGTGGTCTCAACGTCAGCAGGCGGCACCACTGCTTCGCTGGTGGGATCAGCCACAAAATCCTCGACATTGGCTGGCGCCTCAGCATCTTCCGCGAGTCCGGAATCCACGGCCGGCGCCTCAGCAGGCGCTTCCGCCGGAGCCTCCTGCAACTCCGCCGCAGGTGCGAGGGCAGGGGCTGGGTCTGAACTCGTACGAGTGGTCACGGTGCCGTTGTACACGCTGTAGTCACCCAAGTGACCGGTCGGCGCGCCTGGGAGGTATCCGCCACAGTTGGGGTTGGAAGACTTCTGAGGTTGAACGGGAATCTCCGCAGTGTAGAACGAGTCTGTGGTCACACTCCACTGTGGCTCGCAGTGGGCAGGACTGGTGATGGTCTCGGACTCAGGAACGGTCTGCATGTGTGAACCGATCCCGTTGCGGACCTCCACCACGTACTTGACCGTGACATGCACGATGGGGTTGTCCCATGAAGACGAACCCGGAGACGGGCTGGCGCAGTACCCGTTGCCGAACGGCAAGGACTCCACTCGGAAATTCATGGAGAACCCACCGGCAAGATTAGTCCCGTTGCGCACACCACCCAGATCATTGCCGATCCAGATGTCGGTGTGGACGGTGCCATCCATGGTGGTGACCGACATGTCCCGGATACGGATGTTCCAATACCACGCGCCAGGAAGGCTGGCACAGCCAATTTGCCGAAGGTTTCCGAGCGTCCATTGAACGTACGTGGCACCTCCCGTGCCTGCTGACTGGTTCCACGCAGGGATGTCACCACCGGCGCGGGCGATGCAGGCGTCTCCTTGCGCAACCGTCGGAGGCTTCTCACAGGTGGGCGACACCGCAAAGGCTGGGAGCGCGCTGGCGACGGTTACCGCCGGCACGGCCCATGCCACGCCCTGCACCACGCGACGGCGTGAGACGTTGCTCGCTTGAGTGGCTCTCTCGATGGTCATTTCTGGTCTCCCCCTACGTGGGCATTGGCCACCCCAAGGTGGCTGTTACTGGCGGAACATGCCCCGTCAGGGGCCACGAACCGGTTGCGGTGGACTCACTTCGTACGCCCGCTACATTAGGCCGATACAAAATCGTCGTCAAACCAATCCTGTATCCGGACACTGTCGTGAATATCGCCATGTTTCAGACCAGAAGGCACTCAGCCCATCAGCACCAGTCCAGACTGGGCGGGACCCACCCCGGTTCCACAAGGCACAACACTCTGCATGAGGGCCACAGGCCTGGCCACAAAACAATGAGTTGGTGCACATGACGTTGCCATGGCGGATCGCGCTTGAGGATTCAGAAATGCACCCCTAATTTCACCCGCGGGTGAGAAGTACCGGTCGGGCGGCGCCCTCTCATGGGGAAACCCGTCCCTTCGAACCGATCACGACACGAAAAAGGCCCGCATCATGCGGGCCATTGACTCGACAGGCAGATCCCAACTGCTCAGTTTCTCTCGAGCTCCGGGTGGTCTTCACTCACGACAGCAGTCACCGGTTGGACATCAGGCTCGGCCAAATGATTCTCGGCGCCAGCCTCACCTCTCGGCGCGAGCGCAACAAGAAGAAGACCAGCTGCGAGTACCGCCGCGAGACGTTGCCGCATCTTTCCTTCGCTTCCCCTGAATAACTATCCAGTGCTCAGTGTGAAGAAGGTGACTACGAGTGCGAGTCACGATCGAGACGCTACTTCGCGAAAAGCTGTGACCGAAACCGGGAAAAGCAATTCAATCGTCACGGGTGAGAGCGACGGACCGGCGGCCCCCCCCCTGCGCTCAACCATCTCCTGACTAGCCACGCATCGCGACCGAGCGAGACCTCACTGGCAGAACTCGCCGAGCATACAGGTCTGCATCACACCCCCAAACTTCACCCCCAAATTCACCCGCCACGCGGGCTCCGAGGGGACCTCACCCTAGGATGAGGAAAGCCTCAAGCCGATTGGGAGACCACCGAATGAATGTGCGCGGAGCTCCAGCCAGCAAGTTCACCATGTTCAACTCGCCTGTCCGGCGACGGCTACGCGCTGTCCGTGACACCCTGCGGGCACGCGCAATCTCCTGCCAGTTGCGCCCCTCATGACGTTCTGGTGGAGTCATGCTGCCCAACTTCACTCGGTCAGCTCCCAACTCATCGAACGCTTCCCCAACATCGGGGCCGGCGGAGGCGCTGAGGCAACAGTTCCAGAAGGTCTAGGCACAGCCGGCAACAGGCCGGCGATCGCCCCGCTGTCATAGGATGGATCCCGATGTTCAAAGATTTAGCCGTAGTGGTGGCCACCTTCCCACGCCGCACCAAACTCGGCCTGGCGGTCATCATTCTTGCCGGCTTCGTGGTGTCGCTGTTCGACCTGGTCGGCGTCGGCGTGGTGCTCCCCCTCATGCAGGTGGTGACGGGGGCACCCCTGGAGGGCTACCTAGCCCAGATTCACCAGTGGTTTGGGGAGCCCAGCCGTCCGCGCTTCACCGTGTATCTCACGCTGACGATGGTAGCCGCATTCCTCGTCAAAACAATCCTCTTTGCAGTTCTCCAATGGACCACACTGAAGATCGTGGCACGGATGAACGTACGCACGTCGACTCGGCTGCTGGCGAGTTTCTTAGCTGAGGATTACATCGATCACCGTCGGCGCAAGACCGCTGATCTCACTCGTGCGGTAGGCACTGCCGTGGCGATGGCGTTGACGAACGTGCTCGGGGGACTCTTGAGCATCGTCAGCCAGTCGCTGTCACTGGTCATGATCTTGACGCTCCTCATCATCACCACCCCTGGCCCAACGCTGGTGGCCCTCGCCTACTTCGGCATCTCCGTTTTCATCATCCAGCGCACTCTCAACGGCCCCAACCGGCGGGAAGGCGCCATCGCCAATGAATCTGCACTGTTGGCGGGGCAGGTGTTGCTCGATTCAATGAACGGTTTCCGCGAGGTTCGGATGCATGACTCGAGCACTTTCTTCCTGGAGCGCTACGAGCACTACAAGGAGCAGGGCGCGATTGCCTCCACCAAGGCGAACTTCTTCGGCCAACTGCCCAAACAGCTCCTCGAATTCATCACCATTGGCGGCTTAGCTCTTCTGCTGTTGTCCCTCGGCGCTTCAAGCTCGGATCCGGGCGCCATGATGCCATCTCTTGCTCTCTTTGTGGCCGCTGCAATCCGGATGCTGCCAGTGATCGTGTCTATCACCGCCACCCTCGGCTCCATCGCGTTCGGCCGCTCAGGTCTCCGCACCACCGCCGAGACTCTGGTGGCACAGGGAATCAGCAAACAAGCCACTGCTGACGATTCGGCTGAGGTAGTTTTGGACGCCGAGCCCCTGGCGCTGCACGAGGTGGGCTTCCAGTACCCCGATGGCGACCGGCCCGTCTTGTCGGACATCTCGCTTCACGTCCCAATTGGTTCCTCAATCGCGCTGTGCGGCGTTTCAGGATCCGGCAAGACCACCCTGGTCGACATCATTCTGGGGCTTCTCGAACCCACTCAAGGCGAGGTTCGCTACGGCGAGATGCCAATCGCCGACCTCAACAAGGCATGGCGAGATCACGTGGCGTACGTCCCCCAGGACGTCTTCGTCATGAACGCACCTCTACGAGAGAACATTGCATTCGGCGAATGGCCAGACAAGATCGATGATGATCGCCTAGCCAACGCGATCGAGCGGGCTCAGCTTCAAGGGGTTGTGGCCGATCTCCCAGATGGCCTCGACACAGTCATCGGAGAGCGTGGCCAACGCCTGTCAGGTGGCCAGCGTCAGCGGATCGGCATCGCCCGGGCCCTATACCGCGAGCCCGATGTGATCGTCTTCGACGAGGCTACCTCGGCGCTGGACAATGCCACCGAGCACCTCATCTCGCAGACCATTGCAGATCTGCACGGCCAGGTCACGACGATCATCGTGGCCCACCGGCTCTCGACGGTGCGTGGCGTAGACCAACTTGCCTTCATCGAGAACGGTCAGCTCACCGCGCTTGGAACCTTTGATGAGGTATCTGCCGATAACGAGAACTTTGCTGAGTTGGTTCGTCTCGGCAAGCTCGACTAGAAGGTCTCGTTCAGGGCACGAGCCAGGTCATTCGACAGAGTGCGGGCCATCGGCACCGAGAGGTGCTTGCTGTCCCGGTAGGTGACGAACCCATCACCCTGCGTGGTGCAAGTGCCGCCGGGGCAGATGCTAGGCCAGGAATCCCATACCTGAACCCCGGGCAATGCCGCCAGAGGCTCCAATTGCTGCCGCGCCCCGCTCTGTCGTTGCAGCACTTCAGTTGTTGTCATCGTGTCGGAGCATCGGTCCGTCAACACTGCCAGATTGGAACAGGTAGCGGGGTCCCAGGCATCATCCCCTAGCCAGTGCGGCACCGTTTGGACGACAAGCACTTCGTGGCCGGCTGCCACCAGCCGCTCAACGGTACGCCTCATTGCGGCGCCATAGCCGTCCAGCTTCTCCGACGTGTCGTCGGTGAGCTCTCCGGACGGCCCGCTCATCTGGATTTCCGGCATAGGGAAGTAGACGTCGGAGTTGCTAATGACGACGGTGCCGGCTGGCGCCGAATCAAACCACCTCAAGGAAGCGGCCACATAGTCCTGGCACCGTGTTCCGCCCCAGCCAGGGCGATTGTCAGCAAACTGTCCGTCGACGAAGGGGCAGGCGTTGCCTGTGGCACTCGTCACGCGGCGCCCCAGCTCCTCGCCGGCACCGATTACACCCTCGACGATGTGATCCGCGTTGGAGTCGCCAACCAGGTAGATGGGCACGCCTGCCGCCTCCGGCTGCCAGGTGCAGCCGGAGGGCACCTCGCCAGGGGAGCGGAAAAGGTCGCAGCCGTGCTGAGCCCCGGCATGGAACGGCTCCACCGCCGCCGCTAACGATGACACCTTGGCCGACCACCAGTGGGCCCGTGTGCCGACGATGAGCAGCACTCCGATGAGGAGTGGCACCCCAATCGTCACCAGCACGGCCACGAGCAGCCCCCGGCCCGACATTTTCTTGCGGCGCAGCGGCTCTTCTAGGTACCGGAATGACATGTAAGCAGGCAGGAAGCAGGCCAGCGCGGCCAACGGGGCAACGAGGGGCCCAGCCCCGAACAGGGCGATGGCGAATACGACGAAGGGCCAGTGCCAGAGGTACAGGGAATATGACCAGTCGCCCACTTTTACGGCGGGTTGCCAGCTCAACGCAGCACCAATGGCGCCACGGCCCCCACCGGCACTGAGGATGACCATGACGGTACCCACGACGGGAACAATCGTCCAAGCGCTGGGCCAGGGCTGCGCATCGCTCATGAAAACGAACGAGGCCAGCGCAATGGCGGCCCCAGGGATTCCCAAGAGATTGGCACCGCGCGTCGTCTTCGGCCCGGCCCACGGCAGGAAGGCCAGCAACGACCCCGCCCCAAACTCCCACACCCGCAGCAACGGGCTGTAGTAGCTGAGCAGGAACCCCGAGCCAGGAAAGGCCAGATCCGTGGGAGGCAGCAAGGTCAGCAGCAGCGTTGCGACGGTAACGCCCAGCACCGCCCAGCCGGCCGCTCCCCGCCCCCGGCCCCGAAGCTTGAAAGCCGCCCACGCCAGCGCGATGACGGCAGGGAAGGCAAGGTAGAACTGCTCTTCGACGGAAAGTGACCAGATGTGAAGCAGCGGGTTGGTCTGTGCGGGAGCGTCAAAATAGCCGCCCACGAACTGGTAGGTCATCAGGTTGGCTGACAGCAGTACCGCGCCAATCCCGGTCAGGGCTGTCGTCTGCTGCACCCCCATCGGGCTGCTCAGCAGCATGGCGGCCAGCAGCGTGACGCCAACGAGGACGCCCAGCGCCGGCAGCAGTCGCTTGAACCGCTTGATGTAGAAACGCTTGAAATCGACCCGTCCAGATGAATCGAGCTCACGCAGCAGCATCGCGGTGATCACGAAACCCGAGATGACGAAGAACACATCCACACCAATGAAACCGCCGTACAGGGGCATCCCTCCGTGGAAAATCACCACCACCAGAACCGCAACCGCTCGTAGGCCCTGAATGTCGAGTCGGCGATTGCCCACTCCACCGTTCGTCTTGGCCACCAGCAGGCTCCTTGTCTTCGGGTTTTTAGGGGGCACGCCGCCGCTCCAACTGCTCGCGCACGCTGCTGGCCCTGCAGCAGCATAGCCTGACTGGCTTGCCCCACTGCCCGGGCATACGGGCTAGAGTAACGACGTGAAGCATGTCTCGCCCCCAAACCGCAGTTCGGAAGAGTGGGCTGAAGCCAGACACGCATGGCCACCGCAGATTCGCCGGGTGGTGTTCGCGGCCCCACGAATCCCAGAACTGAGCGGCGGCTCTACCGCCATCGTCAATCTGTCCGACGCACTGGCACAGCTCGGCGTTGAGGTTCGCCACATCTCCATCAAGCCAGGCATGAGTCGCCCCACCCACCCCACATTCACGTTGATCCCAAGAGAGTCGCTGCATGCTGGGCCCACTTTCCGGGGCGCCAGCGGGCCGCTGGGCAAAGCCAAGGCGCTGCCGTTGGCCGCTTTCAAAGTAGTTGACCGCCGCTTGCGCGCTCGTGCCCTCCGACGCGAACTAGCCGGACTAGGCCGCGAGACTGTGCTCGTGTTCACTCATGCGCTCGCACGACGAGAGCTAGCGGCAGCGGGCTGGCAACCCACGCCAGGTGGCCCCTGGCTCATTGGCCAGCACCATTCCCAGTTCGCCAGCCTCTCCGACGAATCCTGGCTCATCGAAGCGCTACCCCGCCTCTTCTCAGACGTCGACGGCTTCACGGCATTGACCGATGAAGATGCTGGCTCGTTCGGCGAACTCATCGGAGTTCCTGCCTTCGGGATGCCGAACCCACTGAGGCCGGCCGGACTGCCGCCAAGGCATCCTGAAAAGCTAGCTGTTGCATTGGCCCGGTACTCCCCGGAGAAGCAGCTCGACGTGATGATCCGGGCCTTCTCCCAGGCGACCGAGGCGCCCAGCCTGAACGGATGGAAGCTGGAACTCCACGGCGAGGGCCCCACGAGGCCCCAACTCGAAGCTATGATTGAGAGCCTCGGTATAGCCGATCGCGTGCGGCTGGCTGGCCCGACCACCGACATCCAATCAGTCTTGGCTCGGGCGCAAGTAAATCTGCTCACCTCCCGCTATGAAGGTTTCGGCATGAGCATTCTCGAGGCAGCCGACGCCGGAGTACCGAGCGTGGTATTCGACTGCTCGGCTGGTGTCCGCAGCCTGGTGCCCCAGGGCGCCGGCTTGCTGGTGCCGCCCAACGATGAGGAGGCCTTTGCAGCCTCGCTTCGCACCCTGCTCCTTGATCCTGAACTCCGGTCCGCAATGGGGAGGGCCGCCCAGCATCATTCGGCCAGCTTCAGCCCTGCCAGGATCGCGCAGCGCTGGGGTCACATGCTGGCACGGGTCACAGGCGCCTGACAGCTAGACTGCAGGCGTGAACTTGAAGGCCACCATTCGTCGAGCATTACCCAATCCCCTCTTGTGGCGTCTCACCGCCGCACGCGTGTATTGGGCGGCGGGCAACGACACGTCAGGTAACTTCGGCGACCAGTTGACCCCTGCTCTCCTCGAACGGTTGTACGGCCAGAAAAGCAAGTTTTCCGGGATGCAGGCTGCCGATCTCGTCGGGGTCGGATCCCTCTTCGAGGGCATCGAAGAACACTGCCAGGCAAGGACCATGATCTGGGGCTCGGGATTCATCCAGGAAGGGCCTCCCTACGACGGTGCCAAGCTGGACGTCCGCGCTGTTCGCGGCGCACTGACGGCTGCACGACTAGGTTCGATGGCCCCCGCAGGCCTGGCCCTCGGAGACCCAGGCCTTCTGACTTCCGCCGCCTACCCCGAGTTCAGCCACCTGCCACGGCGTGGGATCGCAGTGATTCCCCACTTCATGGACAAGCAAGATCCGGTTGTGGAGAGGGCCGCAGCTCACCCCGACGTCCGGATTGTGGAGGTGCTGGCGCCCCTGCCCAACGTCCTGCGCGAGATCGCCTCTGCCGAGATCGTGCTCTCCTCCAGCCTCCACGGGCTTGTAGTTGCTGACTCGTACGGCGTGCCCAACCAATGGACCCCAATCGGCGACGGGGTCACCGGGTCCGGATACAAGTTCCGCGATTACTACTCAGCATTCGGCACTGAGGCCACCCCGATGACTCTCGACGAAGCCTTAGCGAATGTGGAGTCCCTGCGCGATTCCTGGCGTCCGCAGCCGAACATTGAGCAGGTCAAGCGCAGTCTGTTGCGTTCCTTCCCTCGCAAGCCGATTGCTAGCCTCTGAGCTTCAGCTCACGAGGCGCACCAACCGTTCGGTGAAGCGCTGAGGCGAGAATTCCTTCGCCCTGGCCATGCACCGGACGGCAATGTCTGCCCGCTCCGCCGCAGGCAAGCCCGCAATCCGCCGGGTTTCAGCCTGCAACTGTGCAACTGAGGTCCACCGCCCGGCGCCAGCAACCGGCGCCACTACTTCGCGAGGCCCCGCGGTGTCGATGACCACCGGGATGCACCCAGCCGACATAGCCTCGACAGTGGTGATCCCGAAGTGCTCCTGCGTCTCGGGAGCCACTTGGCTCTCTTCGCCGAAGCCTTGCGCATGCCAGTAGAGCGTCGCTTGCCGATACAGGGTCGCTAGTTGCTCGAAGGATGCGTTCGGGTAGAAATTCACGGGAGCTTCCCCGGCGGCTTCGCGTAGCTCTGCCAGATAGGGCTCTGACTCGGGGCGGCAGGCCCCCACAACGTCCAGGGACCATCCGGTAGCGTGCAGGTCTGTCAACTCCGCAAACGCAGAGACGAGAACGTCCAGACGCTTGTTGGGGACGCCTCGGACGGGGGGTTCCATCCGCCCCACCACGATGATGCGCCGCTCCGGGCTGGCTGAAGCTCCACCGATGACAGGGCATGGTGGATAGAGAATCTCGGCTCGTTTCCCCCAGCGCTCGTGCACGTGCCCGGCGGTGAACTCCGAATTGGCGGCCAGGAGATCGTAGGTGGTGCGGAAGTCTGCGGCTCCGGCCAGCACCCCACGAACCGAGCGGACTGCCTGCATGTAGAGGTTTCGCCACGCCGGCGACCAGCACCGGACAATCTGGTGCGGGAAGTGGATCACATACAGATTCCGCGCGCCCAGCCCGGGTAGCTCGCTCTTGTACAACGAGTTGACGAAGAGGTTTGGGCGGAGCCGGCGCAGTTGCCGAACCCAGCAGACGTCCCGCACCACATCAGCAACCGCCCGCGGCAGACGGCTGGCCCACGCTGGCAGTTCGGCTAGGCGAACTAGACCGATGCCCTCCGCATCAATGCCGAAGTGGCTCTCCAGATAGGAGCTTGAGACATCGTCCGTGGTGGCAATGATGGGTTGGCGGCCCATGTCTCTGAGGCTTGCAGCCAGCGACACCGCATAACGTTCCGCGCCACCGCCCATGGCGATTCCCGGCATGAAGACCACGTCGGCCACGGCCTGCCGCACTCGGTTCGACCGGCTGCCCGACACCCCCGCCGCCTCGACGATCAGGGCCACCACCTTGCGGCCCACCTTAGGTGGGATTGCCGGAAGAATCTTGTCGGCCACGTTACTAACCAGCTCAACGCTGCGACGCCCGGGAAGGCGGGAAACGAGAGCGACCGCCTTGTTCCACAGCGATGTGTCCCGAGGGGTGACGGGTGCGGCAGTGCCTGCCCCATGAAGGCTCTCAAAATGAGACCTCGCACGCCCTGAGTCGAAGGCTCGTAGGGCACGGATTCTGGTGGTGACCGACGCCATGTGGTGGCGCACCTCAGCCTCTGGAAGCAACGCGATGGGCAAACCCAGCTTGTATAGCCGGTAGCCGAAGTCGACATCCTCCCAACCATAGCCCCGGTAACTGGTGTCGTAGCCGCCCACCCGGTCGTAGGTCTCTCGGGTACACGAAACATTGCCACCCCACAGCCGCCAGCGCTCATGCGGCGCCGTCGCGTAACCCGCTGCGCGACCCACTTCATCGGCCCACAGGCCGTAGGCACGCATGTAGGCGTTGTCATCGGCGATGTTTCTCGGCAGACCCACTGCACCACACGGCTCGTCCGCGTGTGCAGCAACGTGGGCGGCCACATGCCCGGGGCTGGGCTCGAAGTCGTCATCGGCGCGGATCAGAACATCTCCGGTCGCCGCAGCGAATCCGGTATTCAACGCCGTGACACGCCCCTTGTTCTCTGGCAGCACGATGCATCTGACCGGCAAGTAGGAAAAATTGGCCACCACGGAAGCGCTGTCGTCGATGTCCCCATCAATGACGACGATTGCTTCCCAATCTGGGTACGTTTGTGCCTCCAGCGCGCGTAACAACACTGGCAGACGTTCACGCCCACCACGGCTGGGAATCACCACAGAGGCCTTCACCCCACCACCTCTTCGATCACTGCCCGAAGCTGGTGCTCGAAGGCTGCTGGGGTGAACTTCTCGCCATGGGCCACGACGTCTTCTCTGTCCAGCGGCTGGCTCTCCAACTTGTCAATGGCGCCCCGAATCTCCTCTGGCGTGGATGCCTCGAAGAACCAGCCGGTGAGGCCGTCTACCACCGTGTCTAGATATCCGCCGGCGCGCAGCGCCAGGCTGGGTGTGCCAAACCGGAACCCTTCAATAGGGGTCAGGCCAAAGTCTTCCTGGCTGGGCGCGATGACAGCCGTGGCGTTGGCGTAGGCCCACCTGATTTGGGCATCGGAAACCCCTTCCGCCATGGTGACGTTGGGGGGCAGGTTGGCGCGCAGCTCGTCCCTGAGCGGCCCCTTGCCAATGATGAGGACCCGTTTGTCTTGCAGCCCACGGAACGCCTCAATGACCTTGTCCACGTTCTTGTACGGCATGAGCCGAGACACCACTAGATAGAAGCCTTCGCCCTCGCCGCGCAATTCGATGGGCTCCCTGTCACCGCTGGGTTCCAGGGTGGCCGGTGGATGCACAACCCGTGCGTCGATGCCGTAGACATCCTTGATGCGCTGCTTCACGACGGTGGAGTTACACAAGTACAGGTCCGCCGAGCGGGCCGCCCTCTTGTCCCGCGCGATGAGGGCGGGACGAAGCACCATCAGCATCCAGCCAACGGGAGTCTTCCACCAGGGGCCACCCAGGTAGTCCTCCACTAGGTAGAGGAAACGCCCCGGTGAGTGGCAGTAGACGATCTTGGGTTTGTCGGTCTTCACCGCGTGCGCAAAGGCCGTGGTGGAGACCAACACCACATCTGCGTCACGGCCAGCCTCAGTGCGGGCGAACGCCCAGTTGAACAGCGGCAGCCCGAACCGGAAATCCTTGCGCAGGAACGCGAACTTGTTGAGGAACGATAAGTTGAGGTTGGCGCGGGCCAACTCCGGGTAGGTGGTGTCGGGGTTGTACAGCGCGGTGGTCATCTCGGCACCGGGGAACATGTCCAGCCAAGCGACCGCCACGCGTTCGGCTCCTCCGCGCTGAGTGAAGTAGTCATGCGCCAGAGCCACACGGGGCTCTGCCGGCTCTACAGTCCGAGGCGCCGGTTCCAGACCATTCAACGTCACAGCAAGCCTCTCTGTGCCCGCAGCCGGGGAGAACGTTTCCTGCCATCGCTGCCATCCCTGCTCCACTCCGCAGTCAAGGTCGTGGCTGGCGGCTTCAATGACGTTCGCCAACGCCTGCGGATCACCGGCCTTTGCAACCCACGGATGTTCCGGGCCGGCCACCTCTGCCAGCGCTCCGGCGTCACTCACCACGAACGGGACCCGTGCGGACATGGCCTCGGTAACCACCAGGCCAAATGATTCCTGCCACACGGACGGGAAGACGGCCAGATCCACCTCTGAGAAGAATGCCTCGCGCTCAATCCAGCCCCTCTTGTCCACCAGAGATCCCAGCTCATCAATAGCCTGGCCAACCGCTTGGGCGTCTGAGTCCTCCACAAAGAGCGGTTCTCCGGCCAGCAACAGTTGGAACCTACCCGGCTGGCGACGTTCCAGCTCTGCCATGGCCTCGCACAGCACGAGGATGCCTTTGTCCGTGGACCACCGCCCGATGAACCCCACCGTGGTCTCTTCGCCGTCGCGAGAAGGACGCTCCACGGCCACCCGTTCTGACCAGTTCCAGAGCACTTCCACGTCGTCAATGGCTGAGGCCATGTTGTGCGATGGAACGATGGTCTTGAGCACGCCCCGCCGGGCGATCTTCGCCAGCGCCTTCAGTTTTCCCTGAGGGCGTTGATGCAGTTCCACCACCCGGTTGGGATGCCCAGATGTGGCAAAGGCTGGGCGTAGTCCGTTGCACCACAGCAGCCCCTTGCGGTGCTGACGATCCCAGCGACGCAAACCCCGCAGATAGCCAGCGGCGCCCTCGCCGTCGATGGAGACCGTACGGAAGCCGCGGCGCTTGGCTTCTTCCACCACGGCTGCGGGTTTAGCCGGGGCCACGACGGTGACGTCTCGGCCCAACTCGCGGGCAGCCTCCGCAATGGCGAACAGCATCACTTCGCCGCCGCCAACGGACCCCTGATTCGAGGCAATGGTGAACGAACGCGACACTGCTATCCCTTCAACGTGGTGTAGACCGCAACCACCTGAGCGGCCATTTCTTCAACCGCAGGAATGCTGGGGGGCAACACCGGGCGTCTATCCACATCCTGGGCCTGTTCGATGGCCACCGCGGTGAAAGCGGCGTCATCATCGAGCGGGGCAATGCAATGTGGCGGCAGGATCTCCGGGTTGCCGCCAATGGGGCTGGCAGCAACGCCCATGCCCTGCGCCACCGCATCCAGCAACGTGTAGGAAAGGTTGTCTGACTTGGATGGCTGCAGCAGCACGTCATGCGTGGCCATGGCCTCCACCGCGTCGATGAAACCGGGGAAAGCCACCGCGTCCTTCACCCCCAACCGGACGGCCAGGCTCTGCAGCGCTTCTGAGTCTGGCCCGGAACCACCCACGGTGAGGCGCGCCTCTGGGTACTGACGATGCACGGCGGCGAAGCACCTCAGCGTCATCTCAATGTTCTTCTCGTGCGAGAGCCTGGTGAGCGAGAGGTACCGCATTCCTGGCTCGCGCACGACGGGGTTGCTTACCCGGTCCACGCCGTTACGGACCACGGTGACGCCCTTGTTGGGCTTCCAGTAGGAGAGCATGTCTCGGCGGGTTGATTCCGACACGGCCATCAACGCGCTGACACGGCGAATCCGCAAGTGGTGGATGACTTCCATGGCCTTGCGCTCCACCGGGTTGGGATGGAACATTGCCCGGTCTTCCGGAATGTGGTGTTCGGTGGAGACCAGCTTGACAGGCAGCCCCACGGTCGCCATGGCGGCCAGCAGATCTGCCCTGGCGAGGTGCGTGTGCACAAGAGCGGGACGCACCGAACGCACCACTTCGCGCAGGTTCCGCACCGCAGTCAGAGTGGGTACCTCAGGCGCGATGTCCACGGGCAACACAGCCTGCCCATGTTCCCGGAGCTTCTCCAACAGCGGGCCCTCAGGCGCCGCCACAATCAATCTCCACCCGGGCAACCCCACGCGGGCAACGTCCAAGATGTGCCGGGCCACACCGGCCAGGTTGGAGACGGGCGCCACCCACAGGGCGGTGGGCCGAACCATGGCTAGAACCACTCCTCCAAGCGTTCCAGCGCGGTCCAGAAGCCCTCGCCGTTGTTGACGTGCCCCATCCAAATCTCCGGGATGAACGGCTGCCCGGGCACCAGCTCGTCGAGCTGCTTGGCCAGCTGCGGCCAATCCACTTCACCTTCGCCAATCTGGGGGCCTTCGCCGTCTACGCCTTCTGCGTCCACGATGTGGAGGTGATCAGAGAACGGCGCCAACTTCTCCACGTATTCGCTGAACGGGCGCTTGTAGTAGTTGGCTGCCAGCTTGGAGTGCGAGATGTCCAGCGTGAGGCGATGCCCGTACTGCTCGCAGAACTCGACCGTATCCTCCAGGCCCATGAACAGGTTGTGGTACTGCTGGCCGCCCATGAGCCATGGGTATGGCGGGAGAGTCTGTGCGGTGAGGCGTACTTCGGAGGCGTCCACGCGGGCGAGGGCCTGGTCGATGCGCCGATACATCTTCGCACGATCCGCCTCTGGGATGAAGCCATCGGGCGTGAAGCCGCCCATGGTGGCGATCACGACGGGGGCTTCGTCAACGGTGAAGTACTCGGTGAGGTCGCGGGTGATGCCGATGACCTTCTGCAGCTCCGCGATGGACCGCTCCCAGACGGCGTCATCCGGGCTGGCCAGGTTGACGATGAAGTCGCCGTCATAGAGATCTGGCAGGTGGACAGTGAAGAACATGTCCAGCTTGCGATCGAACACGTCGTGAATGTTGATCTCCACGTCCTTGTAGCTCATGTGGAACTCCAAGAAATCTGGCTTCACCTTCTCAATGAGCTTGGCATAGTCGTGGTAGCGCACGGGCAGGCCCCACGGCCGACGGAAGTTGTACTGGCGTCCGCCGGATGCAGCGTCGCTGAGGTCACCGGCATAGAAGAAATCGCCAGCCTCCACCACCCGCTTGGTGCGCCGGCCGATGAGCTCACCCAGGCGGTTGGGCTGCAGGCCGCGTCCTGGGGACTTCACCTCGACGTCTGCCTGGGCGATGGTCTCGCCCAACTCGAGGCGGCGGGTGGCAACCAGAGACTTGGCCAGGTTGATGCGGTTCATGGATTCGCCGGTGCTGACCACTCGGGCCCCGCCATCGCCCATGGATTCTTCCAGCTCACGGATACGGGCCACCATGGCACCGAACTCTGCGGGCAGCAGCGAGACCTTGTGGTCGTTGCCTTCCAGCGAGCGGTCTGTGGTGAAGTGCTTCTCGATGATGCGCGCGCCCATCGCCACCGCAGCGAGGGGGATGTGATAGCCACGCTCATGGCCGGAGTAGCCCACCGGGCGGCCGGTGATCTCCGCCAGCCTGTTGAGGTACCGCAGGTTGATGTCCTTGAACGGCGCCGGGTAGGTGGATTGGCAATGCAGCATTGCCCACGGCGAGCCGGAGCCCCGCAGCAGCGAAGCCGCCTGCTTGATTTCGTCCTCCGTGGACATGCCGGTAGACACGATGAGGGGCAGGCCCGTGGCAAACATGTCTGCCAGCAACGCGTCATTGGTCATATCGGCACTGGCCACCTTGAGGGCAGGGATGCCGTAATCCGCCAAAGCCTTGACCGACGGCGGATCCCACGGGGTACAGATCACCTCAATGTCGCGATCGCGGCAATGATCGAACACCTCGAACATCTGAGGCGCGGTCAGCGAGTACTTCGCCAGCAGGTTGAGCGTGTATTGCACGCCCATGTCTTCGCCAGCGGTTTCGGCGCCGGACTGGCGGTAGAGCGCGTCCATGTCGCGGAGTTGGAACTTCACCACATCAGCACCCGCGTCCACCGCGAGGTCCACCAGTTCCTTGGCGAAGGCCACGTCACCCTGATGGTTGTTGCCAATCTCCGCGATGATCAGGGTGGGATCCTCGAGAGAAACGCGGTGGCGGCCAATCTGCAGATGATCCGCCGCGTTGGTGGCAATACCGACGATGCGACCTTGGCCGTCTAGGAGCGGCAGATGGGTGATCTTGCTGCTCAGCGAAGCAGCGATCTCAGCATTGCTGGCGTCTGCAGCAATGGTCTTCACTGCCCGGTTCGCCACGGCCTCCGCCGAGGCCGATAGGTCCGCATCTCGGGTGGCGATCAGCCAACGCCGCACGTCGCCATCAGAAAGCGAACCGATGAGATGGCCGTGCGAATCCGTGACGAAAAGGATCCGCTCCTTGTTGGCGGAAATCTTCGTCAGCGCTGAAAGAACACTTTCACTGCCATTGATGACGAACGGACCGATCTGACGGTCAACCTGCATGGTGTAACCCCCTTTAAGGTGCGCCCAATACTAACGCGTATCTATGGAAGCGGGTCGCTCTGTAGATTGCCC
The DNA here is from genome assembly GCA_030538315.1 of Propionibacteriaceae bacterium. Classification (GTDB taxonomy): domain Bacteria; phylum Actinomycetota; class Actinomycetes; order Propionibacteriales; family Propionibacteriaceae; genus Arachnia. The sequence goes on along the minus strand of JAUNUF010000019.1, from coordinate 17,462 downwards.
GCCCAACTTTGGAGGGGTGAATAGCCAGGGGAAGAAACGGGTCAAGGGCACCAGGAGGAGCGGCAGTACCGTCCCCAAGGCCGTCGCAACCACCAGATGCACCCCCACGCTCTCCACACCGAGGCGAGAGAGGACAATTCTCATCCCAGCGGTCACCAAGATGTGAGCCAGGTAGATCTCCATCGAGTGCTTTCCCACGAATGCCAACCACCCCAAGGGCAGGGCCCGGAAGCAGCTCAGAGCCGCAATCAGGCAACAGACTGCGATCACGGCGAGGGACGACGCCAGCAAGCCAAGCACGTCACCCCAGAGCACGCCATCCCATGGACGATCAGCGGTTGGCGGGACGATAGGCGTTCCCGTCATCAGCAGCGCAGCCACTACCAGCGAGCCACCCCCCGCCCCAAGATTGCCCCAGAAGCCGAGCCTGTCCCACCAGCGCATCAGCCGTGGTGCACCAATCACTGCGCCGGCCGCTAGGAAGATCAGGAGGCTCATTCCCCGGGTGAGGATAGTCGTGCCGTCGTGGCCCCACATGAGCAGCGAGGCAACAAGCGTCAGGATGAGGCCAGCCCACATCCGGGCAGCTGTCACCCAAGGCCGGATCAGAATGATAAGCAGTGTGGCGATCATGAGGAATGGGAGGTACCAGAGCTGCCCGATGGGCACCCAAAGCGTGGCTACCTCCGCCCACGTCCGCGGCGCATTGCGGATGCTGGGCAACAGTACCTCGAACGCACCCAGAATGACCGTCCAAACCAAGAACGGCCAGAGCAATGCCCATTCACGTCGCTTGAGATACTGGCCAGACCCCTGCCGGTCAGCGGAGCGCCCCATCAGTAGTCCTGTGGTGAAAACGAAAAGGGGCAGATGGACGAAGTAGACCATCTTCTCGTTGATGGTCCAGAGGACACCGGACGTGGGAGCAAGGCCCGCTGCGAACAGGCCACGGGCGGCATGGCCAAAAACAACCAGAATGATGCTGATGCCCTTGACCATGTCGAGCCGTTCGTCCCTGCTCTGATGGTTCAGCTGGCGTGCGGGGCTCATGTTGTCATGCGCAGTATCTGCTCGATACGGGCAGCAGGCTCTGAATGCTGGATTGGAGCGATCGTTGGCGCCCCGCCCCACCTGCCGATGGAATTCCTCTCCCATAGCTCCTCCACCCAGCGCGGTGGTCGTGGATGATATCCCCAAGATGGGAGTCCTTGGGCCGCACCTTCGACGAGGCCAGATGAGAACACCGCGGCAATTGGGCGCGCCAACTCTGGTAGGGGCCTGGCGGACGTCTCGAACTTCATGCCGCGGCGAGCCCAGTACGCGTGCCGGGCCCTAATGGCGAGCCCCTGCTCTGCTGGATGCGGCCGGTAGATGCCTCCGTGCTGCAGGCAGAAGGACTCCGCAGCACGCGCCATGGAAGAACGGGGCAACTCGGTGCCATGCATCTGGCCCAGCCACACGACTGGCCCTTCAATAACGGTGCTAACGGGCCGTTGCCGCGCCTTCCATAGCAACTGGGAGCCCACCACTGTTACATCCACATCACGGCGCCCCGAGCGCCAATACTTCCCCTCTTCCTCGTTCCACGCCAGAAGCTTCGAATGGGTGGGCAACGGCGGAGCAAACGGTGTGATCAGGCCATGTTGGGCAACGTAAAATGAGACTCTTGAGTGAAGAGTCCACTCCCGCAGCGGCAAAGAAACGCTGCGATAGCTGCCCGCCGACAGGACTGATCTCACGCTCGAGGGCAGCGCCCCATTGAGTTCACATGACACCCAGGTGTCTGGCACGATGCCTCCAGGGATGGGGCCGCGTGTCACCACCGCCCCGCCATCACCCAAACGAAGAATGGGAGCGACGAGGGCATCAATACTGGTGCCGCGGAGCACGTCCAAGGCTGCAACAGCAGTGGGCGAATCACTTGCCGCCGTCAGCACCAACGGGAGCGTCCGCTGAGGGGGGACACGATGGCGCACCCACGCCTTCAGATGACGGACAGCATGGCGCCGTCGCTCCCAACGTTCCCACGCTCCAAAGTCAGAGGGAAAGGTCAGCCCCACAACTCCTCCAGTTGTCTTGCACGGTGGACAAATGTGTGCTGACTGAGAGCTCTTTGGCGCGCTGCCTCGCGGAGTGCAGTCAGCTCAGCCGGATATTTCACAGCGCGTTCTGCATGGTCCAGCAGTTCCGCCTCCTCATCGAAGGTCAAGAGCTCCCGTCCGGGCTCGAACAGATCCTCGAGATCTTGCCTGTCAATCAACTGCACGGCACCCACTCCACACGCCTCAAACGTGCGCATGGTGAAGCCGTCCTGATCGCCATGAATATTGAGGGTGGCCAAGGAATCCCGCATCACACCCCATGCACGGTTGAGTGGGAGATCTCTCCCGGCAGGAATCGAGTTGCGGGACCTTCTGAACGTGCGGAGCCTGTCTACCGGGTGATTGGACCAGTCGCGGCCGTAGGCCCGCACAGGCAGCCCAGCGTCGAAAAGGGCTGTCAGGTACCGCTCGCGCTTGGCGAACCTAGCACCAATGAACGAAACATCCTTGGTCTCTGTGCGTGGAGGCAGCCTAATTCCTGGATCGAAAGCCAGAGGCACATATTCTGCGGAAACCCCTAGCTCTCGGAGTGCCACCACATCCAGCGGGCTGTAGGACGCGATCCTGCCGAGCGCACCGATGCCCTCCAGCTTGTAGGTCATTCTGCGCAGTTCGTCATAGAGCCACAGCACGGGCTGAACACTGATTGATGCAGTCTCCGCCCAGAAGTCCGCCTGCAGTACATCACCCCGCACCACGAGCACCCGATCCGGACGGAATGCGCGCAGTGCGACGATGGCTCGTTGCGTCACACGGCTCTCCGACAGATACCCGCCGTCGTTCCGAAGCCGCCCAGGCAACTCGTGTCGGAGCTTGTTGTACAACTTCTCCATTTTCGAGGCATGGTCGTATCGGTGTGTGGCTACCTGGTATCCCAAAGCTTCAAAAGCGCCCTGAATAGACTTCCAGTAACCGTGGAAAGAAGGGCTGATAATGAGTAGCCGAGTCACTTCTGCGGAAGGATCCTCGCCGGGACCCCACCCACGACCGCACCAGGCGGAACGTCCTTCGTGACAACCGCACCAGCTCCCACGGTCGCGCCATCGCCAACCGTCACCCCACCTAGGACGACGACATTCTGGCCGAGAAAGACCCCGTCACCGATAGAGATCCGACCGCCGCTGGTGATCACCTCGTGATCTTCCCTACCGTGCACCGAGTTACCTAAGTACACATTGTCGGCAAACATGACCCCCGAACCAATTCGAACAACATCACCAGCGTGAAGGTGAACCCGGTGACCGAAGTAGTTGTGGTCTCCCACTGTGAGAGGAGCGTGCGGCCCTTCCGAGGCAAGCCAAGCACCATCACGGAAAAGGTTGCCTCTCCCAATCGTGATGTGTTCCATACGTTGCAGCATCAGGGGCCGCATCAACACCGTCCCTGGCCCAAAATGCCCGAAAGCCCTCCGGTAGAGAACGCCCCAGAGTTGACCTTGGCGAAATCTCAGGCCAGGAAGTTTCTCCAGAAACCATCTAATCATCAATTCCTCCATCCGGATTCGATTAGAGAGGCCCAATCGTTCACGGGTTCTCCCCTAACCATGTCGCAGTAGCGCGCACTGTCTCCTCGAAATCTGCCCTTGGTCTGTAGCCCGTGTCGCGCGTCAGCGCTTCGGTATCGATCAGATCAAAGTCGATGTGGTTGTCCTCCGGGTATGCACCGAAATCCAACACACCCTCAGGAACAATCGCGTCCCGGATACCTTCCACAATCTGCCGGAAGGTACGTTCCTCCCGGTGCCCGACGAAATACGTCTGTTGGTCCCGTCCACCATCCAGGACGGCCAGCAACCCACCAACTGCGTCAGAAACGTGGATGAGGTCATATCGCCCCTCCCCAGCAATGAGCTTGGGCACTCGGCCCGCCAAGAGTTGTCTCATCACCACGTTGGGGAGCATTGAGGAGCGATTACCCTCGCCGTAGGTCATTGCGAGCCTGACGGCATTAAACCGGACTCTCAGCCGAGCGGCGAAAGCCCTGCCCATGTGCTCCGCCGCCAACTTGGCGGCCGAGTACGTGTTGGCCATCCGTGGGGCCTGAGCCTTGTGATCCAAGCCCAGCAGCTCATACTGATTGACGCTACCAACTTGGATGAAGTGACTGATACCAACCTCCGCGCAGGCCTTCACTGCATCGACTGCCGCGGCAGCGCTACCCAACTGACGCCTGTGATCCAGAAACGCTGGTCCCTCAATACCGTCCCAAGCCAGATGCACGAAAGCAGCAATGTCTTTGTCCTTGAGAAGATGCGGCAGGGCCTCGTAGCACGAGATGTCGCAAACTAACTTCTCTGTGCAGTCAGGGGCCGTCCGCCCGTCACGCACCAAGGCAACCACATCGTCACCCCGTCGGAGCAGTGCACGAGACAGCCACCCCCCGATGAAACCGTCAGCTCCAGACACAAGGACACGCACACACAGCCCCTTTCATTCGTCAACGTTCACCCCCAGCCTACGCGGATGCAGGTTTCCCCGCGCGTGGGCCACCACGACGGTTAGGGGTCGATAGCCCGATGGAGACGGGGAAGCACCGTCGAAGCAGCGGGTGGAAGGCAACGCTGGCCAGCATTGCCATCCCGGCCACGGCAACAATCACCAACGTGTCCATCGAGGAGCCCCCGAATCCCGTGCGCGCAATCATTACCTGCGCTGCGACGACCGGAAACTTGTGCAGAACTAGGATGGTCAGTGACGCCCCACCGAGGTACCGCAACAACCGACTCTCTCCCAACCCTAAGGCAAGCAGAAGAACGCCTGCGACACCCAGAGAAGCGGCGAGCAAGAACAATCCGTATGAACCAAAGTGCTTCGTAACGTAGTCCACAGGCCCATTGGCCATGGCCACTCCGAAAGCCGCCCCGAGCATCAAAGCACCCCCCAGCAACGCCCATCCCCGACGACCCTCACCTTGGATCCTGAGAGCCCATGGCCCTACCAGAGAACCCAGGGCGAAGAAGGGCAGGAGGATCCCCACCCGCTCCAAGCTCCATGGGGGGTCGAGCGGGGAGAGGAAAGCCAAGCTCAGCCAACTGATGACGAGCGAAGCTCCCAGGATCAGCCACGGTTGGCGCAGGGACCCTTTCATGAGCCAACACAGACCCCAGTAGACAAGCTGCGTCGTGAACAAGGCCGTCAGGAACCACAACGGCGTGTTCCACTTCATCGCGCCCCCATCAGGGTTCGACCACAGCATGCCTACTAGCGAGTCACCCAACTGAAAGGAACGCGCTCCTCGCCCTAGGCCTTCGGCTGCGAGCGTGCCCAACACGACGAACACGGGGATCGACACGAGCGCCCAGATGAAGTAGGGAAGCACGACGGTTCTCCCCTTGCGTCGCAACAAGCGCGCCAGCCTGTACTTGGACGGGTCGAAGGTGAGACCAGCCAAGAACAAGAAGAGGGGCACATGGAATGAGTAGAGAAGCACCAGTAGCGGCTCAGTTTCCTGGCCTGGAATGTAGCTGTGTCCGATGACAATTGCCACGATGCCAAGCCCCCGCGCGGCATCCAACCAGCCGACCCTCACAGCGCCCGATCGCCTCTCGAGGGTATGGCCTCGGAGTCCTCGGGCCCAGACAAAGGCACCCCGTACTTTGCGCCCAGTAACGCACCAATGGCGATGGCTGCGATCGAGGTGAAGAACACCTCGCCGAGTTTCCAAGCACACACCAAGATGACAACAACCGCAGCCTCGAACATCAGCGTTTCAGGCGACACATTGATCTTGCGGCTGAAAAGGCCTAGACCCATTACAACGAACAACACAAGGAAAAAGCCCACCAGCAGATATCCACCCTCGACGCGCAGCGCGAGATACGAATCATGGAAGTATGCCCAGCGCCCACCTGGCAACCGAACAATCGATGACGTCAAGCCCATCCCGTACCATGGCGCCACATCGGCCTTCTCCGCCATGGCCAACGTGACCAATTCCCGGAACCAGTCTGTCCCCTCGCGATCAGCGAAAACGCCGATCCGCGCGTAGCGCTCTTCAACCAAGATTAGAGCACCGATACCGAGGAGGACCAGGAGCCAACGACCGAATACCCCCACTCGGCCCCGGAGCGCCCCCCATGCCAATGCCAGCACCGCAGCGGCGATCGATGTTCGTGATCCCGTCAGGAACAACAGGACGCCGAAGCCAGCCAGCCACATGACCTTCGAGTACCAACGGCGCAACGTGACGAAGCCCGCTGCGAGCACCACCGCGTACCACAAGCCTGCCACGTTCTTATCACCCCAGAACCCGGTGAGGAACGGGGGATAATTATTGGTCGTCAATCCGGCGTAAAAGGCAGCGGCGTTGCCGACGGCCGCGAAGCCCAGGCCAAACATGGCGGAGGGCATGTGGTAGCGCCCCTGGGCAACGACGTAGGCCAAGGCGAAGATGATGACAACGCGCAGCAAACGCTGTTCCCAGTCCGCTCCATTGATGTCAGAAACGATCGCAAGATAAACGACCAGCACCAAGAACAGGGCCACTACCCAGCCCAGCCGCTTCACTTCTCGTGCTGCAGGCTTGAACGCAGCCAAACCCACCAAAGCAACGGCAAGAGCCACGCCCATTGGGAGACCAGCGATTGGGGTACTGACCCTGTCGAAGACAAACAGCCCAAACAACACCGCATCCAGGGGGTAGAAGCTGCTTGCCCAGACGGCGGCGCGCTCGGCTACCGATTCTCGCAGTAGCGCCCGCCGAGGGGCGGGGCCCTGCCCTCGGGCTGTCGCTACGCTCACGTCAGTGTGGCCCCTGAGGCGAGTGCTCGTCTGATGCCCAGTCCGGCACGTTCCGCTCCTGCCCAGGTGACGTCCGAGGCCCCGTAGGAACGGCGGTGATCGGAGTGGGATCCTCCTGGACGCCACCGTCGGTGTAGTACCCCGTGCCGTAGTAAGTCTGGTAGCTGCCGCCGTAGCCGGCGCCGTAGATCACGTCACCCATTGACTTGCGCGGGGCGCGGTGCATGACGGTCCCCAAGATGTTGCCGCCCACCTGCTCCACCAGCTTGACCGACATGCGCAGCTGCTCGCGCTGGGTACGCCCGACGCGAGTGACCAGAACCACGCCGTCTGTTGCGGCGCCCAGCAGGCCCGCATCGGTTACCGCCAAGATGGGAGGGGCGTCGATGATGACGAAGTACTGCTTCGAAAGTTCTGTGATGAGGTTCCTCATGCGGCGCGAACCCACCATCTCTGACGGGTTGGAGGGAACCTTGCCGGAGGTGAGCACCTTCAGATTCGGCTCGTTGGTGGGCTGAAGCGCGTCAGCTATTCCTACGTCGCCAACCAGCACCTGAGCAAGACCAACACCGTGGTCCGCACTGAAGATCTTGTGCTGCACGGGCTTGCGGAGATCGGCGTCAACCAACACCACTGGTTGCCCTGAACGGGCCACCAACACCGCCAACAGCGAGGAAATGGTGGACTTGCCTTCCGCCGGGGTGGCGGAGGTGACAACGACGGCACGTGGAGGGTTGTCGACATCCACATAGCGCAAGTTGGTACGTAGCTGACGTAACGCCTCACCCGCTGCACCCAACTCCGACAGTTTGATGGGGGTACCATCGCGGTGCTTGGCCAGTTCCTTGGAATCGGGAATCACTGCGAGAACAGACCGGCCTGTCTCTTCCTCCACCTGGGCCATGGTTCGCACCTTGACATCCAGCTTGTAACGCAAGAACGCGGTGACGGCACCCAAGCCAAGCCCCCCGAGCAGGCCAAGGCCCAGAAGCTTGAACCAATCGGGCGAGACAGGCTGCGAAGAGGCATCGGCCTGAATATAGGGAGCAATGCGCACGGCCACGCTCTCGGGGCTGATCTGCCCGCCTTGTTCGGAGGTCATCGTCTCCAGCCGGAGGGCTTCCTCCCCAACTGCCTTCAACCCAGCATCCGCCAAGAGGCGTGCGTTCTCACCGGAAGTTCCGGTGGCAGTGATGCGGAGCATGTTGGACGCCCCCACAACCTCGCCGCTGAGCGACCCGGTCAGCGCGTCCGGCGCAGCCTTGATCTCTTCGTACTCCGAAGCCCGCTTCTTGACCTCGGAGGTACCAGCCAACATGGCATAGGTGCCTGCACGCGACTGTGCGAGGGCGGAGCCGCTCATTGCGCCGCCGACGGTTGATGCGTCACCTGCAACCACCACCCCGGTTGCCTGAGACTGATACACCACAGGCTGCAGCGCAGCGTATCCAGCAGCGGCCCCTAGCCCAATAATCGCCGCCACGAGGATGATGCGCAGGTTATGGCGGACGAGCCTCACCAGATCCAACAGAGTCATGAGTCGATTACTCCCAGGGTAAAGTGGAGGCTATACCAGCCGCGTCAGGTTCAGTGCATTATAGGCCCAAACTGAGGGCCCCCTGTTCACGTGCGGTGCACACGTGTCCCGAGGTGGATACGCTAGGCGCGAGAGGGGAGAAGTGAGAAGCAGATTTCGCTGGGTTGTGCTCATAGTCGACACCACGCTCATCACCTTGGCAACAATCGCTGCCGCAGGGCTGCGCGAGTGGGCCCCATTCATGAAGGATTCGGGATCGGAAATTAGTCGGCTCGTCGTGCCACTGATGCCCGGAATCGTCGTCGCTTGGATGGCGGCCCTCCTACTGGCTGACGTCTATCGTCAACGCCACTGGGGTGCAGGAGTTGAGGAGTACCGCGAAGTCATCAATACGTCGGTGACCTACCTCATGGCTGTGGGCCTGTTGGCTTTCCTCTTCAACTACCCCCTCTCCCGCGGATTTCTCGCGTTCCTGCTCATCATTGGCGTACCCCTTCTGTTCCTGGGACGCATCGTGGCCAGGCGGCTTCTTCACGCTCTCCGGAGACGCGGCCAAAGTGTCATTCGCACTATGGTGGTGGGCAACCAGGATGCCGTCACCGATGTGCTTGAGGTGCTTCGGCGCGAGCCTTGGTTGGGGTACTCACCCATTGGAATCGTCATCAACGATGACGCAGAACTGAGCGAGCTCGAGGAAATCCCCATTTTAGGCTCTGCCGACTCAATCACAGAGCTCATCACCGAGCACAAGATCGGTGCCGTCATCTTCTCTGCGGGTTCAGTGCGTCGCGGCAACGAATTCAACGCTCTCGCACGCAAGTTGGAGAAACAGCACGTCGAGATGGTGGTGGCTCCCGCCATGACTGATATCGCGGCACAGCGCATCAGCGTCAGCCCTGTGGCAGGCATTCCCCTCATGCATGTGGAACGCCCGCGGGCAGAGAAGGCGCTCACAACCACCAAACGTTCATTCGATGTGGCGCTCACCTGCTTGATCCTCATCGTCGCCTCACCGCTGCTTCTCGTCACCGCACTGCTGGTGAAACTTGAGGACGGCGGCCCGGTGCTCTTCAAGCAATGGCGCGTGGGACGTGGCGGCAAGCTCTTCGAGCTATACAAGTTCCGCTCTATGGTGGTGGATGCTGAGAGGATCCGAGCCGAGCAACTTGAGGACAAGAACGAATCTGACGGTGCACTCTTCAAGATGAAGAAGGACCCGCGCGTCACCCGCATCGGGGGCTTCATCCGGCGCTTCTCCATCGACGAGCTGCCCCAGCTCTTCAACGTACTCAAGGGCGAAATGAGCCTCATCGGCCCGCGCCCCGCCCTTGAAGACGAAGTCAAGCAGTACAAGTCTCACGTTAGGCGCCGTCTCGACGTGCGGCCTGGATTGACAGGCCTTTGGCAGGTCTCCGGACGCTCGGACCTTAGCTGGGACGACGCCGTTCGCTTGGACCTCTACTACGTGGACAACTGGTCCATGGTGCAGGACATTTCCATCCTCGTACGGACGGTACGCGCGGTACTCAGCTCACGCGGCGCCTACTGACCAACGCTCACCCGAGCAGGCGCTGGAGATACTCCCCGTAGCCAGACTTTGCATAGCGCGCTGCACGCTCGGCGAGTTGATCGTCCGACAAGAATCCTCGGCGCCATGCGGCCTCTTCGGGGCAGCCCACCCGAAGACCTTGGCGGGCCTGAATGGTCCGCACGTAGTTGCTGGCGTCGTTCAGCGAGTCAAACGTTCCCGTGTCCAGCCACGCGGTGCCGCGCGGCAGGAGATCAACGGCCAACTTGCCCTGCTCCATGTAGAGGCGGTTGACATCGGTGATCTCCAGCTCGCCTCGGGGGGATGGCTTGAGATTCGCGGCAACGTCGACCACAGACTCGTCATAGAAGTAAAGGCCCGGAACCGCCCAGTGGGATTTGGGGTTCTCCGGCTTCTCCTCGATAGAGATGGCCAAACCGTTCTCGTCAACTTCAACCACGCCATAGGCCGTGGGATCCGCCACCTGGTAGCCAAACACCAACGCACCTTCAACACGCTGCGCCCGCTCCTGGAGGCGCGTACCCAGACCTGGGCCGGAGAAGATGTTGTCACCCAGAATGAGGCAGGACTTCTCACCGGCCACAAAGTCTGCGCCGATGGTGAAGGCCTGCGCCAACCCCTTGGGTTCGGGCTGCACCGCGAAGGTGAAGTTCACGCCAAACTGTTCACCGTCACCCAGCAGGTGCTCAAAGGCCCACGCCTCATGAGGTGTGGTGATGATCAGGATGTCCTTGATGCCGGCGAAGATCAGGGTCGCCAACGGGTAATAAATCATGGGCTTGTCATAAACAGGCATGAGCTGTTTGCTGGTGCCCAAAGTGATGGGATGAAGACGTGATCCGGTGCCACCGGCCAAGATGATGCCTCGCATGTGCCCAGCTTGGCAGAGATCCATCCCAAGTTCACGGGACCGTGCACTGCTCAACGCCTGACAAGCCTTACGCTGGCGAGCCTGGTTGATTTTACCCGGGTGAAATCGGAGGGGGCGATGCCTGCCATCGCCCCTTGCCAGAGCCATCTACGACCCGCCGATCTCGGTACTCCGGCGATAGCTTTCGATACCGCTCACGTTCACGGGTGCCGGCTCCCAAAGATGGCGCGGGGGGAAAACCTTCCCGCGAAGCCAATCCCCTACCTCAGCCGGGGGCTAGTGCTGAACCAGAAGGGCGGCTCGGTGTCGACGCTAACCTACTCGCTGTCTGGCACACCTGTGCGTAGCTTCAAGACTTCGCTCTTCGACCTCTCGCGGATCAACAGTAGGTACGGCGACTACGTGCAGTTCAATGTGCCGGTCACAGTCACAGGAAGCGCTTCTGGCGTGATGAACAATTTGTTCCCCGCAGCTACATCCGGGACACTTCAGCTTCCGGCGGGCCAGGAGATGAATCGTCCCGCCCAAGAGGGATCGGCAATGCTAAGCGGGTTTCAGAACATCAGTGCCGAGAGCACAACTGGCATCACGAACTTCACCATGACGTACCGCAACGATCAGGGCGACTGGCAGTTTGTGGCTATGGGCAATCTCACCATCTGCACATGATCCAATGCGCCGGTGGACTCAGGCCAGCACCGTCCGCCATTGGCCCAGCCTAAGATGTTGCCATGACCTCTCTTCTCGTCACCGGCGGCGCCGGGTTCATCGGCTCAAACTTCGTCCACTGGGCGTTGGCCAACACCGATTCCCGGGTGGTGGTACTGGATTCGATGACCTACGCAGGCAACGCAGCGAATCTTGATGGTTTGCCTGCCGATCGGTACGAGTTGGTTGAGGGCTCCATCAACGATGCAGATCTGGTGAATCAGCTGACAGAGGCCAGCGACGCCGTCGTCCATTTCGCTGCGGAATCGCACAACGACAACTCCCTCGACGGCCCTGGCGTATTCATCGAAACCAACATCGTGGGCACCTACCACGTACTGCAGGCCGTGCGGCAGTTCGGCAAGCGCCTCCACCACATCTCCACCGACGAGGTCTACGGTGATCTTCCGCTGAACACCCCGGAGAAGTTCACTCCCACCACGCCGTACAACCCGTCGTCGCCCTACTCGGCTTCCAAGGCCGCCTCTGATCACCTAGTTCGGGCGTGGGTGCGCAGCTTCGGCGTGGAGGCCACACTTTCCAACTGTTCCAACAACTACGGCCCGCGCCAGCACATCGAGAAGTTCATCCCCCGCCAGATCACCAACCTGATCGACGGGATCCGCCCCAAGCTCTACGGAGCTGGCGAGAACGTGCGGGATTGGATCCACGTGGATGACCACAACTCCGCGGTGTGGATGATCCTGAAGAAGGGCCGCATCGGCGAGACCTACCTCATCGGCGCAGATGGGGAGAAGAACAACAAGGAAGTGGTGGAGCTCATCCTCCAACTGATGGGGCACGCCCCTGACGAGTTCGATCACGTCACTGACAGGGCCGGTCACGATCTGCGCTACGCCATCGATTCCACTCTGCTACGTGAAGAACTTGGCTGGGAGCCCACCTACACCGATTTCACGGAAGGTCTGGCTGCCACCGTGAAGTGGTACCAAGACAACGAAGATTGGTGGCGGCCCATGAAGGATGCCACCGAAGCGAAGTACGCCGCAAAGGGGCAGTGAGGCTCAAGCGGTTCCTTGTGATCGCCGCCACAGGCGGCCCAGCGTGATCTGATCTTGGGCCGTGTCATCGCGATACTTCGTGTATACGCGATTCCAGGGAGTCCGGGCATGCAACGCTGGGAGCCCCATGGCCTGCACGAACACCAACTTGCCCGCGGCTCTGGAGAAGAAATCGCTGTGATCCAGCATGCGCAGCTCTTCATTCCACCGAATCTTGCGGATGCTCTCGGTACGGGCTAGGTAGACCTGCGGCACTTTAAGCCGCACGGGCATGCCATCAATGATCTCCCCAGGGGCACGCAGTGGCTGCTCATGCCCGCTGAACAGCGCCTGGTTACCGTGCACCGACGAATACCACCGCGGGAGCTCAATCAGGAGTGCAGCCACCCCGTCTACGTCAGGATTGTGCTCCAAATAGTCCAGGGCACCCTCCCAACGGGAGGCGTGGGTGAAGACGATGTCATCATCAGTGATGAGCACATAGGGGGTGGTGACAGCATCCAGCGCCACGTTGCGTCCGACGCTGACCCCACTGTTGAAGGGGAGCGGCAGCACCTTCACCAGCGGATCCTTGCTGCTCCACGTCACGCGGGAGTCATCGGCGACGATGATGCGGCCCGCGAACACCCGTCGGGCGCAGCGAACGAACCGGGCCACTGCCTTGGGCCGTTCGAACGTCTTCACGGCGATGGTCACTTGGGATGACAGTTCCGCATCTGGGCCCATCCGAAACAGCATGCGGTGGTAGACGCCCAGCAGCGCCAACATCGCGTTCACCACTCCCCGATGAACAACTCTTAACGGCCCACCCCATGGGCTGTACAAAGCAGTTTTGACGCGTTCCGCGATAGCCATGGCGAGACGGTACCACGCCGCCTCGTCGGCTCTGGCCCGCCAGTGCGCGCAGCCGAAACCCTCCCCCTCCACCCACTAGGCTGTGGCCATGGCGCAGATCTCTCCCACCGACATTCCCGGGCTGCTGGTCATCGATCTTGACCTCATGGAAGATCCCCGAGGTTGGTTCAAGGAGGGCTGGCAGCGGGAGAAGATGACTGCCCTGGGCCTGCCTGACTTCGGGCCGGTGCAGAACAACCTGAGCTTCAATGCCTCCGCCGGGGTCACCCGGGGCATTCACGCCGAGCCCTGGGACAAACTCATTTCGGTAGCCACAGGCCGCATCTTCGGTGCCTGGGTGGATCTGCGTGAGGGCCCCAGCTTTGGGCGGGTTGTCACCCTGGAGGTAGATGCCGGGCGCGCCGTCTTCGTTCCCCGCGGCGTGGGCAACTCCTATCAGGCGCTCGAAGACAACACCTGCTACACGTATCTGGTCAACGAGCACTGGTCAGCCGAAGCCCGCAGCCGCTACACTTTCGCCAATCTGGATCACCCTGAGATCGAATGGCCCATGCCGCTGGCTGATGCAATCCTCAGCGACGCTGACAAGACCCACCCCGCGATGGCCGACGTCACACCGTTTCCGCAGCCACACCCCGTGATCATGGGCGCCAACGGGCAGCTCGGGCAGGCACTACGCCGCGTCCTTCCCAACGCCGTCTTCACAGACCGGGAAGAGCTGGACATCACAGATCCCGCCGCCGTCGAGGCATTCGACTTCTCGAATGTCTCCGCCATCATCAACGCGGCGGGCTGGACGGCTGTCGATGCCGCAGAAGGCGATGGGCGTGCGGACTGCTGGGCCATCAACGTCACCGGCACGGCCAATCTCGCGACGGCCGCTCGAAGACACCGGATTCCGCTGGTCCACATCTCGTCGGATTACGTGTTCGACGGCGCCGCGGAGGAACATCCGGAAACAGAGCCGTTCGCACCGCTTTCCACCTATGGCGCGAGCAAGACCGCCGGAGATGTGGCGGTGGCCGCCTGGGAGCGCCACTACATCTTCCGCGCCAGTTGGATGGTGGGAGACGGTCCCAACTTCGTGCGCACCTTGGCGAGGCTCGCGGACGAAGGGAAGAGCCCGGCAGTGGTGGATGACCAGTTCGGGCGCCTCACCTTCGCCGATGACCTGGCGCGCGGCATCGCCCACGTACTCACCGCGGCCGTGCCCTATGGCACCTACAACCTCACCTCCGACGGCGAAACCCTCAGCTGGTTCCAGATTGCCCAAGCGATCTTCGAGGCCAGGGGGGCCGTCGGCTCCGTGTCTCCCACCAGCACGGAAGAGTTCACCGCCGGGAAGGAAATTGCCACCCGGCCCCGCCACAGCACGTTGCCGCTCGAGAAGATCAAGGCCACCGGATTCCAGCCGGTGGACGGGCAGGAGGCGCTCCAGCGTTATCTCGAAGGCCTCGGATGACCGAACCGTCCAATCATGTGCGGATCACCCTGATCCACGGCGTGCTGCAGCGCATTGCCGATGATGCGGGTGTGCGCATGCTGCACATCAAGGGGCCGGCCGTGGCGCCGGAACTCCTCGATGTGAAGACCAAGGTGGAGGATGGGGAGGAGGTCGAAGTCACCGTCCCGCGAGGCTCAGGTGACGCCGACGTGCTGGTGCACCCAGCTGATGTGCGCCGTTTCCTGAAGGCGGTGCATCGCTACGGGTGGGTGAAGAAGACGTCGTTCTACACGGGCTCAGCGTTTGGCCACGCCCAGAACATCTATCACCCCAAGATCGGCAACGCCGACGTGCACCGCTACTACCCGGGGCTGCCCGAATCCGCCTTCCAACAGCTGTGGGCCAACCGCGGCAGCGTGACCCTTGGCAATGTGAACTGCCCAGTGCCATCCCTTCGGGCCCAGCGCCTCATCCTGCTGCTGCACGGCGCACGCAGCGGCCCCACCCATCCGGATGTGGGGCGCGCTTGGGGGCGGGCGTCCGAGGAGGAACGCGCAGACGTGCGCTACCTCGCGGGCCTCCTGAACGCAGAACTGGGCCTGGCCGCCGCACTGGACGAGCTGGACGGCTGGGAAAAGCACCCCGAATACCTCCTGTGGAAGCACTTCCGCGAAGCCAACCCCTCGCGGCTCAACGAGTGGCGAGCCCGCTGGCGCGCCGCCCGCACACTCCGCGCCAAGAGCCGCGTGGTTCGCAGCTTCATCTTCTTTGACCCGTCGTCACTCGAGTCAACTCTCGGGCACAAGCCCACAGCCGGCGAGATCGCCAAGCGCAACGTGGCCCGCATCGGCACGCTGGTCCGTGAACTGCGCCGCAGGAGGGATGAGCAGTGAGAAACTGGCGGCGCAATCCTGCCGTCGTGTGGGAGGACGACGGAGAGGTGATCTGGGCGGTTCATCCGTCATATGGAGGCGTGGTGTCGCTGACCGGGCCCGGCCCCCTCATCTGGGAATTGCTGGGAGAGGGCTCCATGGACAACCTGGTTGCGGAGTTCACGAAGGCATCCGGGGAGCAATCTGACATCATCAAGAGAGACATCTTGGCGTACCTGCAGGAATTGGAAGAGTTGAGGTTGGTGACCCGTGGCTGAGCCGCTGATCATGTTCGTGTGTACCGCCAACATCTGCCGCTCACCTTGGGCGGAGCTTCGTGGCCAACAGGCACTCCCCGGTTTCCGGGTGCGTTCCGGCGGCATCCTGCGCCAAACCGTTGGCCAACCCATGGACGAGACCATGGCAGCAACCCTGCCTCCTGAGGTCTCCGCAGACGCGCACCGGGCGCAACTCATCTCGCGCGAGCTGGCCACCAAGGCGGCCCTGATCCTCACCATGGAGCAGCAGCACCGGCTGTGGCTCGTCGACGAATACCCCAGCGCCATCCGCAAGGTGTTCCAGATTGGCCAGTTCGTGGCCGCCGTCCGTCACGCGCCCACAGATCTGGGCTTCGACGAACTGCTGCGGTGGGCCTACCTCAACCGGGGCCCAGCCTCCACGGAGCATGACGTGAAGGACCCATACCGCCAAGGCCCCGAGAAGGCGGCACAGACCGCTGCCGAGCTCGATCAGCTCATCACAGAGCTAGCCGGCATCCTGACTGCCAGCCTGGGGCGCTGACATGTTGCTGCGGGGGCTGGGTGTGACCCTCGACGTGTCGCTGGCCGAGAGCAGCCTGGACGAGGCTGAGTTCCGCCGGTTGTGGTCGCGGTGCCTGCAGACGGATGGCGAGCCTGCGGCTCAGGTGGAGTTGGCCAGCCATGGCTCATACGTGTCGGCAACCCAGGCAATCACCCGGGCTCTCATTGAGGAGCGCTGGGGTGAGCTGTTGATGCTGCATGCGGGCGCCGTCGCAGATCCGGCCTCGGGGCGAGCGCTGGCCTACGTGGCCCCGGGCGGAACTGGGAAATCCACCCTCACCCGGCTGCTCAGCCAGGAATGGGGATACCTCTCCGACGAGACGGTGGGCATTGACCCTGCCAGCCTGGCCATCCGCCCCTACCCCAAGCCCCTCACGTGGGCTGCGGAGGCCGGGAAGCCCAAGGAGGAACACGCTCCCGATGAGATGGGATTCCAGCCGACGCCCAGCTCCCCCACGCTGGCGGCATTGGCCGTCCTGAGGCGCACCGATGGAGCGGAGGCCACCTTCCGGCCGTTGGGGCTGCACGAAGCCCTCAAGATGATCGTGCCCGAGACCAGTTCGCTGTCGAAGCTGCCCAGGCCGTTGCACCTATTTGCCGAGGTCTACGAGCGGGTTGGGGGCGTGACGCTGGTTGAGTATGGGGAGGCTGAGGATCTCCTGGAGTGGTGCCGGGAGTCGCTGGGTGCGGGCTTAGCGACGCCGGGTCCGGCCCACGGGCGGTCAGTCAACGAGAGTTCGGCGTGGGTGGACGTGCAGGATTTCCTGGTCATCGATGATGAGGCCATCGTCCTGAGCAACGAAAAGCTGCTGGAGTTGGGCCCTGTGGCTACGGCCATCATGCAGCTCATGCCGCGCAGCGTCGAGGAGCTGGCCGTGGCATTGGAGGCCCAGTTCGGGGCACCAGAAGACGGTGAACTCATCCCCGCCATCGAGGCCCACC
>JAUNUF010000018.1 GCA_030538315.1 Propionibacteriaceae bacterium | reverse complement strand
AACTGGCCGAGGTCATGCGCGGCCTGGCGTCGCTGGCCGATGTGGTGATCATGGCCGCTGCCGTGGCGGATTTCCGGGTGGCTGAGGTCTCTGAAGGCAAGCTCACCAAGGAGGCCGGGGGAGTGCCCAGCCTCACCTTGGTGGAGAACGAGGACATCGTTGCTGGCCTGGCCGCCAACCGACGCGAGGGCCAACGGATCGTGGCCTTCGCCGCCGAGACGGGTGAGGACTACCTGGAGCGGGGGAAGCGCAAGCGCCGCAAGAAGGACGTGGACTTCCTGGCTGTGAACCAGGTGGGGTGGACGAAGGGCTTCGAGACCTCCCACAACACGCTGTACTTCCTGGACGTCAACGACGACGTGGTGGGGGAGGCCTCGGGTTCGAAGCGCGAGGTGGCCGACGCCCTCCTCGACCTGCTCGTCTAGAACTCCCAGTCCTCATCCTCCGTGTTGACGGCCTTGCCCATCACATACGAGGAGCCGGAGCCAGAGAAGAAGTCATGGTTCTCGTCCGCGTTGGGTGAGAGGGCAGCGAGGATCGCCGGGGAGACGGCTGTGGCCTCCTTCGGGAACAGCGCCTCGTAGCCCAGGTTCATCAAGGCCTTGTTGGCGTTGTAGCGCAGGAACATCTTGACGTCCTACGTCAGGCCCAGCGGGTCATAGAGGTCCGCGGTGTCGGTCGCCGGGTTGTCGTACAACTCTTACTGTGGTTCGTAATGGGGTTATGTGGCCAGCACAGGAACGCCCCCCGGGGGTGGGGCGGGGGGCGCTTCTGATGAGGCTTGAATCAATCCGTCTTGGGCCATGCCTCCTGCGGCATCAGCTCGTAGCCATGCGGCTCCCTCGTGAACGACCCCGTCCCCTGCGCGACACCGCGCAGGTCGATGGGGTAGTTCACCAGTTCGATGGCAGGGATCAGAGCCTCGATGGTGGCTCGGCCGTCGCCCTCCATGTCGGTGCCCTGCACCTGAGCGCGGCGAGCGCCAAGATCCGTCAGGGCGGCGCCCAGGTACTGGTCGCCCACCGTGACGCGGATCAGCTCGATGGGCTCCAACAGGCCCAGCTGGCCATTCTCGGCAGCGTCGCGCAGCGCGTACTGCCCGGCCACCTGGAAGGCCATGTCCGAGGAATCCACGGAGTGCGCCTTGCCGTCGTACAGAGTGACCCGCACGTCGACCATCGGCACGCCGAACTTCGTGCCCTGCGCCAGCTGCTGCTCGACGCCCTTCTGCACGGAGCCGATGTAGGCGCGCGGTACGGCGCCGCCCACCACCTTGTCCACGAACTCGAAGCCAGCGCCGCGTTCCAGCGGCTCCAGCTCGATGTTGCAGATGGCGTACTGGCCGTGGCCGCCCGACTGCTTGACGTTGCGGCCGAGGCCCTTCGAGGGCTTCAGCACGGTCTCGCGGAGGGCGACGCGCACGTCCTCCTCGGCGATGTCGAGGCCGAAGCGGTCCTTGAGGCGGCTCAGAGCCAGATCCTTCTGCGCTTGGCCCATGACCCAGAGCAGCTGCTGCTCAGTCTCCGCGTTGCGCTCGAGGCGGACCGTCGTGTCCTCCATGGAGATGCGGTGCAGGGCGCCGGCGAGCTTGTCCTCGTCGCCGCGGTTGGTGGCCTTGACGGCCACGGGCAGCAGCGGCTTGGGCAGTTCCCAGGGCTCGATCAGCGTGGGGCGCTCGGGGGAGGAGAGGGTGTCTCCCGTCTCCGCCTTTGAGAGCTTGGTGACCAGCACGATCTCACCGGCGATGGCCTTGGTGAGCGGAGTGAACTCGGTGCCGTACGGAGCCGACATGGGGCCCATGCGCTCCTCTTCGTCCTGATCCGGACGCATGGGATCTGGATCCCAGCCGAAGAGTTCGCGGTTGCGGGAGACGTGGACCACCTGGTCGCCGCGCAGCGTGCCGCTGAACACGCGCACGAGCGAGGAACGGCCGAAGTTGTCCGATGTGGTGCGCACCACCTGGGCGACCAGCGGGCCGTCGGGGTCACACGTGGCCGCGGGCAGGGTGGCGCCGTTGGGGGTGGTGACATCCGGCACGCTCAGCAGCGACGGCGGCGGGA
This sequence comes from Propionibacteriaceae bacterium, assembly GCA_030538315.1. Lineage (GTDB taxonomy): Bacteria > Actinomycetota > Actinomycetes > Propionibacteriales > Propionibacteriaceae > Arachnia. The sequence goes on along the minus strand of JAUNUF010000018.1, from coordinate 33,384 downwards.
AGCCGCGCTCGATCCAGCGCAGCAGTTCCTCGGTGCCCTTGTCTGAGGTGGTGTGGGCGGGCAGGACAGGGAAGAAGCGGGCGCCGACCACTGCCTTGAGCAGCGACTCGTTGGCTTCCTCGACGGCGATCTCCTCGCCCTCCAGGTAACGCTCCATGAGGTCGTCGTCCTGCACCTCGGTGATGATCGCCTCGAGGAGATCTGCGCGGGCCGCGTCGATCAGGGCGAGCTCTTCCGGCGTGGAATCGCGGGAGACGCGCTCGCCGGTGGAGTAGTCGTGCGCACGCTTGTTCAGCAGCGACAGGTTGCCGACGTTGGCGCCGTCCTTCTCCAACGGAATCAGGGCGGGGATCACGCCGTCGCCGAAGGTCTCCTGGCACGCGTTGACCATCTGCTCGAAGGTTGCGCGGCCCTGATCCAGCTTGGTGATGGCGATGATCCGGGGGGTGTTGGCTTCTGCGCACTCGCGCCAGAGGGCGACGGTGGCTGGGTCAATGTCGTCGCCTGCCGGCACCACGAAGACCGCGGCATCCGCGGCGCGCAACCCTGCGCGCAGCTCGCCTACGAAATCTGGGTGACCGGGGGCGTCGAGCAGGTTGATCTGGACGTCGTTGGCGGGAATGGAGGCCAGCCAGAGCGTGGCGGCACGCTCCTGGGTCTCCTTCTCGCCGCGATATCCATCGACCCGCGCACGCAGAAGGTGTTCGAACAGGGTTGTCTTGCCCGATCCGCTCGCGCCGACGAGGACGACGTTGCGCACGTCGTCCGGTGACGTGATCGTGATCTGGGAACTCATCTTTGAGGCCATGCACATACGTTAGTGGGCCGGGATTGCGGCCGTGCCCCGACCCCCTGAATTGTCCGTATGAACCCCCTGTTACGGGCCTTGAAACGCCGCTTTTGCACATGGGGAGCCGACAACGTAAACTGGGTAGCTGTTGTGCGCCAATTTCAGGGGCCTTCGGGGCGCTGTCCCGGTGCACAACCCCCATCAGTTAAGTATGAATGGAAGTGGGACTGTGTCTACGTACACCCCAAAGCCGGGCGAGATCGCCCGCAACTGGCATGTCATCGATGCCGAAGACGTCATCCTGGGCCGCCTCGCGGTTCAGGCCGCAAACCTGCTGCGTGGCAAGCACAAGCCGCAGTTCGCGCCCCACGTCGACACCGGTGACTTCGTCATTGTCGTCAACGCCTCGAAGATCGCTCTGTCGGGCAACAAGCGCGCCGACGACCTGCGTCACCACCACAGCGGCCGCCCCGGTGGCCTCAAGTCGGTGACCATCGGCGACCTCCTGGAGAAGGACCCGCGCCGCGCCGTCGAGCGTGCCGTCTGGGGCATGCTCCCCAAGAACAAGCTCTCTCGTCAGATGCTGAGCAAGCTCAAGGTCTACGCGGGCCCCGAGCACCCCCACGCTGCGCAGAAGCCGCAGCCGTTCGAGATCACCCAGATCGCACAGTGAGCCCGAGGACTTTGACCATGACTGAAACCCCTGAGATCGACGAGATCGACACCGAGGAGATCACCTCGTTCGTCGACGAAGAGAACCGCGAAATCGCGTACCGCTCCGATGCTGACACGGCTGCCGCCGCTGGCATCGACACCCGTCCCGCCGTCGTCGCCCCCGGCGCAGGCACCGGCCGCCGCAAGGAGGCCGTCGCCCGCGTGCGCATCGTGCCCGGTTCCGGCAACTGGAGCATCAACGGCCGGGATCTCGACACGTACTTCCCCAACAAGCTGCACCAGCAGCACGTCAACGAGCCCTTCGTGATCGCTGGCGTTGAGGGTTCCTACGACGTGATCGCCCGCATCGACGGTGGCGGCACCTCCGGTCAGGCTGGCGCGCTGCGTCTGGGCCTTGCCCGTGCCCTCAACGAGGTCGACGCCGAGGCTTCCCGCCCCGCGCTGAAGAAGGCTGGCATGCTGACCCGCGATGCCCGCATCATCGAGCGCAAGAAGGCCGGCCTCAAGAAGGCCCGCAAGGCACCCCAGTACAGCAAGCGCTGATCTGGCGGCTCCTTCCGAAGGACCAAGCAAACGCCCATCCTGCTTCGGCAGGGTGGGCGTTTGCCGTGTCTGATTCGCTCAATCACTTTGAGCGACTGTAGAGTCCTTGAACGTGGCTCGACTCTTTGGCACCGACGGCGTACGCGGCGTCGCGAATGTGGAACTGACCGCTGAACTTGCTCTCGACCTTTCGGTCGCGGCAGCGCACATCCTGGGGGAGGCGGGCGTCTTCCGCGACAGCCGGCCCCTCGCGCTCGTGGGCCGCGACCCTCGAGCCAGCGGCGAGTTCCTCGAATCCGCGGTCATCGCCGGGCTCGCCTCGGCGGGCATCGACGTGGTGCGGCTGGGTGTGGTGCCCACGCCCGCCGTCGCCTATCTGGTCAACGACATGGACGCCGATCTTGGTGTGATGATCTCCGCGTCCCACAACCCCATGCCCGACAACGGGATCAAGTTCTTCTCCCGCGGCGGCGTGAAGTTGGACGACTTCCTGGAGGACGCCATCGAGAAGCGCATGGGCGAGGAGTGGGAGCGCCCCATCGGCGACAAGGTGGGACGCATCCGCAACGATCTGGGCGCCGTCGAGGGCTACGTTTCCCACTTGGTGAACTCGCTGGGTGAGCCGTCTTTGAGCGGCCTCAAGGTGGTCATCGACTGCGCCAACGGCGCCGCGCACCGCACCGCGCTGGAGGCCTTCGCCGCGCAAGGGGCACACATCATCCCCATCCACGCGGAGCCAGACGGCCTCAACATCAACGACAACTGCGGCTCCACGCACATCGGTGACTTGCGCGAGCGCGTGCTGGCCGAGGGGGCGGATCTGGGCATCGCGCTCGACGGCGACGCCGACCGCTGCCTCGCCGTCGACCATGAGGGCAACCTGGTGGACGGAGACCGGATCCTGGCGATCCTCGCGGTGGCCATGAAGGAGGAGCACCGCCTGCACTCCGATACCGTGGTGGCGACCGTGATGAGCAACCTGGGCCTCATCAACGCCATGCGCGAGCACGGAATCCGCGTGGACCAGACCAAGGTGGGCGACCGCTACGTCCTCGAATCCATGAACGCCAACGGGTTTGCGCTGGGCGGCGAGCAGTCCGGCCACGTGATCATCTCCGAGTTCGCCAACACCGGCGACGGCACGCTGACGGGGCTGCACCTGGCGTCGCGAATGAAGTCCACGGGCAAGACGCTCAAGGAGCTGGGCGAGATCATGACCGAGTTGCCGCAGGTCGTCATCAACGTGCGCGGCGTGGACAAGCTGCGCGCGGGCATCGACACTGGCGTCCAGGCCGAGGTCACCGCTGCGGCCCGCGAACTGGGCACCACCGGCCGTGTGCTGCTGCGCCCCTCCGGCACGGAGCCCGTCGTCCGCGTCATGGTGGAGGCCCCCACCATCGAGCAGGCGCAGAGCATCGCCGAGCGGTTGGCCAGCAAGGTGAGGGAGCGCCTGACGCTCTGACCGAAGGGGTTTCGGCTAGTAAGGTTGGCAGCACCCAACTGAAAAGGACCACCTTGATGCTCGCTGACCCCGCCGATCAACGCTCGCTGCTGACGCTGGCAGATCTCGACTCAGAGGTGGCGCGCGCGCAGCACGCCGCGCGGTCCCTGCCCCAGCACAAGGCCATCGCGGATCTGATGGCCGCCCGCAAGTCGGTTGCTGATGAGTTGGTGGCCTCGTCCACCATGGTGGACGACCTGCAGGTCTCCGTCGCCAAGGCGGAGACTGATCTGGTGCCCGTGCGCGCGCGCCTCGAGCGCACCGAACAGCGCGTTGCCGACGGCTCGGTCACCGATGCGAAGACGCTGAAGTCGCTGACCGAAGAGGTCGGGCATCTGGGCAAGCGGATCGCGGAGTTGGAGGAGGAACAGCTCGACGTGATGGGCAGGCTCGAGGACGCCGCCGCCCACCGCGACCGGATTGCCGCACGGAAGACCGAGATCGAGGATGAACTGCGCGCGGAGGTTGCCGCCAGGGACGAGGCAGTCGCCAAGCTGAGCCAGGAGGCGAAGGACCTCACCGCAGATCGGGGGCCCGTGGCCGCGAAGGTGCCGCAGCCGTTGATGGCGCTCTATGAGAAGCTGCGCTCGTCGACGGGGCTTGGCGCGGCGTTGCTGAAGGCTGGCCGGTGCACCGGTTGCCAGCTGCAGCTCACGCTCTCGGATCTGGACACCTACCGGAAGGCCCCGGCCAACCAGGTGCTGCGCTGCGCCGAGTGCAACCGCATCCTGGTGCGCACGGCGGAATCGGGCCTCTGATGCCGTCCCCACATCTGCGGATCCACGAGATCCCCGAATCGCTGCGCGAGGCCATCCACCTCCTCCAGACCAAGCTGGACCTGCCACGGCAGTTCCCCGAGACGGTGGCGGCGGAGGCCGAATTGGCCGCCCAGCTGCCCTCGGATGGCCACGTGGACCGCACCGAGATCGAGTTCGTCACGATCGACCCGCCGTCGTCCATGGACCTGGATCAGGCCCTGCAGATCGAGCGGGCCGGAGATGGCTACCTCGTGCGCTACGCCATCTCCGACGTGCCCCATTTCGTGCGGCCCGGGACGGCTCTGGAGGCGGAGACCCACCGTCGGGGCCAGACGAAGTACGCGCCCAGCGCCAGGGTTCCGCTGCATCCTGCGGCGCTGAGTGAGGGGGCGGCGTCGCTCTTGGCTGACGGACAGCCACGCCCGGCCATGCTGTGGGAGATGACGCTGGACGCGCGCGGTGAGGTCACCGATGTGAGCCTCACGCGCGCCATGGTCCTCAACCGGGCCAAGCTCAACTACGAGGGCGTTCAGGCCGATATCGACGCCGGCACGCCCCACCCCAGCATCGCGCTGCTGCCCGAGGTGGGGGAGTTGCGCCAGCAGTTGGAGATCGACAGGGGCGGCGTGTCGCTCAACCTGCCGGATCAGGAGATCGTGGAGCGCGACGGCACCTGGGAGCTTGAGTTCCGCTCGCTGGTCCCGGTGGAGAACTGGAACGCCCAGATCTCGCTCATGACGGGTTTCACGGCCGCGCAGGTGATGCTCGAGGGCAAGGTGGGCATCCTGCGCACGCTGCCGCCCGCGGAGGAGTGGTCCATCAAGAAGCTGCGCCGCTCCGTCCGGACACTGGGCGTCGAGTGGCCGAAGAACATGCCCTACCCGGAGTTCGTGAGGTCGCTGTCACCGGATGACCCCAAGCAGCTCGCCGCGCTCACGAAGTGCACGATGCTGTTCCGCGGGGCTGGCTACCTGGCCTTCGACGGCGAGGTGCCGGATGAGAACCTGCTCCACGCTGCCTTGGCCGCCCCGTACGCACACACGACGGCGCCGCTGCGCCGGCTCGTGGACCGGTACGTGCTCGAGATCTGCCATTCGCTACTCAACGGCCTCGAGGTGCCCCAATGGGCCCGCGATGGGCTGGCCCAACTGCCGCAGGAGATGGCGGATTCCGGGCGCACCGCCAATGCCTACGAGCGTGGCGTCATCGACCTCACCGAGGCGCTGGTGCTGAGCAACCGCGTGGGTGCGATCTTCACTGGCGTGCTCACGGATGTCCACCCCAAGACTGGGGTGGGGACGGTTCAGATCGCTGAGCCCGCCGTCGAACTGCGCGTGAAGGCGAAGCAGCAGGAGGTCGGCTCTGAGGTGCGGGTGCGTGTGGACAAGGTGGACGTTCGCAAGGGCGTGGTCACGTTGTCGCGGCCGAACTGAATCGGTTCTGAGCCAGTCGCCTGCGACTGGTCGAAGGACGGGGGGACTAGCCGCCGGACTTGCGGCGGAACTCGCGGCGCCCGCCAACGGGGCCGTGGCTCTGGCCACCCTGCTTCCGGTCTCCGTGCACGCCGCCACCTGCGGCGTTCTGCTGGGCCTGCTTCTTGCGCTCCAGCGCCTGCCGCATGGCTTCCTTGGGATCCAGCGGGGCGTCGGCGCGCTCTGCGTCGGTGTGCTCAGCGTCAGTCATGAGGCAACTGTACTGCTGTCGCGTTCTGAGCGACGGTTTCGCTTGTTCATCAGCCACAGCAGGAAGAGGGCACGGCCCGCGAAGGCGGCCACGAGGAGCCACCACAGCGGGTTGTGGGTGATGGCCAGGATGAGGCCGATGATCATGACGCCCAAGGGCACCAGCAGGTGCGCTCGCTGCGGGTAGTCGCGGTTCTCGCCGTACATGTTGCCTCCTGGGATCGCCTCCAGCCTATTCGGTGGGGCGACGCGTTGAGCACTTGGGTCGGGTCGACGCGCGACACGCCGTCGAAAGGTCGCCTGAACGCCGTTCACCCCATGGAAGTGCTCATCCGCCAGCGCGATTGCGGCAACGTCCTGGGTGTGACCCGCCAGGGGGCACAGTCCTACTTCGCCACGCGTATCGGCTAGCACGCTGAGCTGGACGGCCTCTGGACGCTCCCAGATTGCAGCATCCAGCATCATTGAAAAGCATCCAATGACGACGAGAAAAGGCCCCTGACAACGCCATGTGGCGCTGACAGGGGCCTTCACTCAAAATGTGGCGGACGAGACGGCCTATAAGCCGGGTTTTGTGTTAGATGACCATCTATCTAAGGCCCGCCGTTGCCGGTGGGCTCATGCAACCTACCCGGACACCTCGCGCGAGCAGCGCTCAGGCGGTGTCCGCAGCCGGCCCGAAGGCCGACCTTCTTGGTCTTGCTCCGAGTGGGGTTTACCTAGCCACCCCAGTCGCCTGAGGTGCTGGTGGTCTCTTACACCACCGTTTCACCCTTACCCATTGCTGGGCGGTCTGTTTTCTGTGGCACTGTCCCGCGGGTCACCCCGGGTGGGCGTTACCCACCACTCTGCTCTGTGGAGCCCGGACTTTCCTCAGCTGTTGCCAGCCGCGGTCATCTGGCCGTCTCGTCCAGTGGGCGATTCTACCGCACGTCAGCCCTTGAACACGTGGTCGATGGCCGGCATCAACCAGTCAAGGGCCTCAGGGTTGTTCATCGGGTTGCCGACGAACTCGCCGCTCGTGTCAGCCATGGCCACGACGTTGCCGGTGCGCACCCACAGGGAGATCGAACCGTTGGGGAAGTCCACGTAGTTCTCATCGGTGGCTTCGATCTTTCCCCGGTCCCAGGAGGTGTAGGCGAGTGCGTAGTCGCCCAGGTCGGGCACCCACTTGATCGCGCGGTTCGTTTGGATGATGGGCGAGTACTCGTCCGCCTGCGTCGGCTCGGCTGGGCCAGCATCGACGCAAGCCTTGGCGGCTGCCTCCAACTGCTGCATGAAGCTGATCGCCGCGTCCTGATCCGTGAAGACAAGCACCGATTCGACGGAGAACGATTCGGGGCCGAGCGCACCCGTCGTCTTGCCAGCCGTGACGGAGCCAAGCGCCGGGATCTCCAGCGGGCCTGAGCCGCAGGGGATGGTGTATTCATCGCCGACTGTCCACGCCTCAGTGTCACCTTCCGGGGGTGCCTGCCAGTGCAGCGGGGCGAGGCCACCCATGTCTCCGAACTCGCCCGGCAACTTGGTCACGCTTGTCCACGTGGGCACAGGAGGCGGTGCATCGACGGCGCCCGGGGAGGTTGGATCCGCGGTCACAGGTTCCATGGCGGGATCCGTCTGAGGGACGGTCTGCTCTGGGGGAGGTGCAACGTCAGTGCTCTCAGCCGCGGTTGGTGTAGTGGAAGGCGACACGGTCACCTGGGGCAGCGGCTCAGCCGGCTGCACATCCCGGTTGGGCAGGAACTGGCTGGCCAAGCCGACCCCGCCAGCGACCAGTGCCAAGGTCGCAACCACCGCGACCCCCGTGCGTCGCCGTTGCACGGCCTTTCCTCGCTTGATGGCGGAGGCGCCCAGGTTCTGGGCAGAAGTGCCGACGGTGGGCTCAGCCGCAGCGAGCTCTCGCCGCAGTTCAAACTCATCGATGGGGGTCATGACTGGCTCCTTGTGGCCAGCGCGGCCTCGCCTCGCGAACGGAGGCGGGCCAGCGCACGTGAACAGGTGGATTTGACCGTGCCGACGGAGCAGCCCAACAGCTGGGCGACTTCAACCTCAGGCAGGTCGTGGTAGTACCGAAGAACGACGGCGGCCCGTTCCCGCGCGGAAAGTTGCGCGAGTTGGCGCACGATGAAGGTGCGGTCGTCGGATTCGCTGAATCCGCCGTCGTGGGAAGAAGGCGTGCGGTCGTCGAGGTCCATCGTGATGGTCTCGTAGCGGCGCTTGCGCCAGCGATCAGTGGCCAGGTTGACCATGACCTTGCGCGTGTAGGCCCAGGCCGCCGTCGGATCGATGCGGGACCATGCCAGCCACGTCTTGACCAGCGCATCCTGCAGCAGGTCTTCGGCAGCTTGGGTGTGCCCCGTCAACAGATACGCGGTGTGCCGGAGCGTGCCCGAATGGGCAGCTACGAAGCCGGTGAACTCCGTATCCCGTTGGGTTGCTTTCATACCCATGAGGACGGCCCATCTACGAGAAAGGTTGTGAGCAGTTCCTGCGTCCTTCGACCCGCCTGGCTCCTTCGTCGCAGAGGCGGGCTCAGGAACCGGTGCTAGGGCAGGGTGAGGATGTCTGCGCCGTCCTTGGTGACGGCGATGGTGTGCTCGAACTGGGCCACGCGGGAGCGATCCGTGGTGACAACGGTCCAGTCGTCGTCCCACACCTCGGTGTCGTAGCCGCCCAGCGTCAGCATGGGTTCGATGGTGAACGTCATGCCCGGCACCATCACGGTGTCCATGCGCGGCTCGTCGTAGTGGAGGATGACCAGGCCGGAGTGGAAGGCGGTGTGCACGCCGTGGCCCGTGTAGTCGCGGATCACGCCGTAGTTGAAGCGCTTGGCGTAGCTCTCGATCACGCGGCCGATCACGGAAATGGGGCGGCCGGGCTTGACGGCCTTGATGGCGCGGTTGAGGGCCTCCTGCGTGCGCTCGGACAGCAGCCTCGACTCCTCGTCGACATCACCGCAGAGGAAGGTATAACAGTTGTCGCCGTGCACGCCGTCCTTGAAGGCGGTGCAGTCGATCTTCACCAGATCCCCGTCCTCAAGGGGCCGCATGTCTGGGATGCCGTGACACACCACCTCGTTGACGGAGGTGCACACGGATTTGGGGAAGCCGCGGTAGCCCAACGACGACGGGTAGGCCCCGTGATCGAGCATGTACTCGTGCGCAATCCGGTCCAGCTCATCCGTGGTGACGCCCGGCGCGATGGCCTTGCCAGCCTCGTGCATCGCCTGCGACGCGATGCGCCCCGCGATCCGCATGCGCTCGATCACGTCGTCCGTCATCACATCGGAGCCCGTGTAGCGCTTGGGCGCCTTCTTGCCGACGTACTCCGGGCGCAGGATGGTGCGCGGGACGTCGCGGACGGGGGTGACGGTATGCGGGGTAATGGCGCTCACGATCACCCAGCTTAGCTAGCCCTCGTAGAGGAGTGAATCCAGGACGGGCTCCACCTCGCGGATGTTCTCGTCGTGGCGGATGGTGACGCAGCTGACGTAGACGGCCAACTTGTCTGGGTCATCGGTGGGCACGATCACGATGTCGACGGTGTCGCCTTCGATGTTTGCGTGATCCCAGTCGCTCACATACACGTTCGACGTCAGGCGCCAGGCTGGGCGCCCGGCGACGTCCCACGGTTCGTTGAAGAGCACGGTGCGCTTCGTGAATCCGAAGAACATGCCGGAAGACGACATGCAGCTGACGAACTGTTCTGCCGCGACCTTCGAGTTGGTGGAGAAGCCGTCGGAGACCTTTACGTAGCCCACGTTGACGTTGCTGATCCAGCCGGGGACGATCTCGCGCAGCATCGAGTTGTAGTCGTACATCCACTCGAACGCGGCGGGCGACATGACCCATTGCTGCCCCTGTGGAGGCACGATGCTGAGCCCTCCGCCGTGCAACCGGCCGCCCCTGATCTCGCTGCGCCCCCAGTCGCCGCTGCTCGGGCAGTCGATGGATTGCCCAAATTCCGATTCGATCTCCGTTGGGGTGGGCGTAGGCGTGGGCAGCAATTCGTCCCACTGCTCGCCCGTGGGGCGCGTGGTGCGGGTGTCCTCAGGCGTGGCGGCGAAGGGATTGGCGACTCCCGGGAACATGAGCAGAGCTGCGACGAGAGCGCCCACCACCGTGAGCGCCACCAGCAGCCACACCCAGCGGCTGACGCCCTTGCGGGGAGGTTCCGGATCCAGCCAGCGTTGACCGTCCCAGTAGCGCCGACCATTCGGCGCGGCGGGATCTGCGTACCAGCCGGGTTGAGCCATGGTGCCCAGTGTAGAGCCGTGTGGTGATCACGCAGGCACGCGAAATGTCACGCACCCGACACGGGCACGGCAGACTAGCCCCATGGATAGGCAAACGGAGTTCGTCCTGCGATCAATGGAAGAGCGCGGGATCCGGTTCGTCAGGTTGTGGTTCACCGACGTGTTGGGCTCGCTCAAGTCGGTGGCGATCGCCCCGGCGGAGGTTGAGGGCGCCATCACCGAGGGCGTGGGTTTCGACGGCTCCGCCATTGAGGGCTTCGCCCGCGTCTTCGAATCAGACATGGTGGCCCATCCGGATCCGTCCACCTTCCAGATCCTCCCGTGGCGCCAGGCAGGGCGCTCCACCGCGCGGATGTTCTGCGACATCAAGCTGCCCGACGGCTCACCCAGCTTTGCGGATCCGCGCTTCGTGCTGAAGCGCGCCCTGAAACGCGCTGCGGATCTGGGCTTCACGTTCTACATTCACCCCGAGATCGAATTCTTCCTGCTGAGCCAGCTCGATCCGCCCACCCCCCTGGACCAGGGCGGCTACTTCGACCACACCACGATGGGCGACGGCACCGATTTCCGCCGCGATGTCATCACGATCCTGGAACAGATGGGCATCTCGGTGGAGTTCAGCCACCACGAGGCCGCCCCTGGCCAGCACGAGATCGACCTGCGCTACGCAGATGCCCTGACGATGGCAGACAACATCATGACCTTCCGCGTCGTGGTGCGTGAGGTGGCCGTCAGTCAGGACATCCACGCCACCTTCATGCCCAAGCCCTTCTCGGACCACCCAGGCTCCGGCATGCACACCCACATGTCGCTGTTCGAGGGCGACAACAACGTCTTCTATGACGCGGCGGATCAGTACCACCTGTCCAAGACCGCCAAGCAGTTCATCGCCGGCCTGCTGCACCACGCCCCGGAGATCACTGCGGTGACCAACCAGTGGGTCAACTCCTACAAGCGGCTCGTTGGCGGCGATGAGGCGCCGTCGTACGCCTGCTGGGGCCGGGCCAACCGCTCCGCGTTGGTGCGGGTGCCGCAGTTCAACCCGTTGAAGAAGTCCTCGGCCCGCGTCGAATATCGCGCCATCGATTCCGCGGTGAATCCGTACCTCGCGTACGCGGTGCTGCTCAATGCGGGCCTCAAGGGCATTGAGGGGGAGTACCCGCTGCCGGAGGAGACGGAGGACGAGGTCTGGCGCCTGACGGACAGGGAGCGCAAGGCGATCGGCATCCAGGAGCTTCCGCACAACTTGGACGAGGCGATTCGCATCATGGAGGAGAGCGAACTGGTGGCTGAGACGCTCGGGGAGCATGTCTACGACTACTTCCTGCGCAACAAGCGCCGCGAGTTCGCCGCCTACCGCCGGCAGGTCACGCCGTGGGAGTTGGAGCGGCACATCCGCACACTCTGAGCCCGCCGTCGATCCACCTCGACAGTCACCCAAACACGGCAGCGGCCGCGCCCCAGAAGGGACGCGGCCGCTGTGCTGTGCGCTGGCGGTCAGCGCTTCAGCGAGATCTCCCACACGGTGGTGGTGCCGGAGACCTCGTTGGCCACCACCAGGAGCGGCGTCTTCGACGGCGACTCGCTGGCGGGGATGAACACCATGCCCTCGGAGCCGAGGTCGCCTGCAGCGGCAGCCTCGGGCATGTCCTCGTACACGACGCTGAAGTCGCGGTTGTTGGCGTAGGTGACGTACGTGGGAGCGGTGGGATCCGTGATGTCGAAGACCATCACGCCGCCGATGCGCTCCAGGCCCAGGAAGGCGTAGGTGCGGCCCTGGATGGCGCCGATCTGCACGTCCTCGGGCTCGGCGCCCTTGTCGTCGGAGCGGGTGTCGCCGGAGTGCTGGTTGTTGTGGTTGGCGTTGAAGGCGCTCTCGGGGAGCTCTCCGGCCTGAACGAGGTCGTAGATGGCCTGCTCCACCATGTCGCCCGAGTTGAAGAGGCGCTCGCCGTCGGCGGTGAAGATGGAGAAGCCACGGCCACCGTATGAGTACAGCTCGGAGTAGCAGCCACGCTCGGCGTCGAAGCCCAGGTCGCTGATCACGTTGTAGCGGCCGAGGTTCTCGTTCTTCTTCAGATCCTTGGCGTTGGGGAACTCGGCATCACAGAGCACGAACTGCTTCTTGCTGAGGCGGTCGCCATCGACGAAATCGCCCCACTCGCGGGCGTCGCCCTCGTTGGCGGTGACGATGAGGTTGGTGCCGCGGTGCTTGTAGGTGGCGATTCCGTCAGGCATGAGCACGCCCTTCACGGGCCAGTGCTGCATGTTGATGGCGTCATCGCGGTCCGAGGCGTCGAGCTTGCCGTCGACGCTCCAATCCACGTAGCCCAGCGCCCAGATGTTGCTGAGCGTTGCGCTCTTGAGGTCCACCACAGCGATGGAGTTGGCCTCCTGCAGCGACACGAAGGCGGTGTTGCCGTCGGCGGTGATGGTGACGTACTCGGGCTCGAGGTTGCGGGCGATACGGCCGGCCTTCTCATGGCCCTCGGGCACCTTCACGTCCGGGCCATAGACGCGCACGCCCTCGGGGAGCGGGGTGCCCTCGTCGAAAGCGCGGAAGTCAACGGTGCGCACGGAGGCCTGCGAGAGGCGCTGGTACTGGTTCGCGTTGGAGGGGGCCGAGATCACCGAGATGGTGCCTTCGGGATCCGTCGAGAAGTCGTCGGCAGGCTCGCCCTCGTTGGCCACGACGACGTACTTGCCGTTGGGGGAGAACTTGAGGCCGTCCGGCAGCGAGCCGACGCGCACGCCGCCCAGGTAGCCGAGGTCCGAGGTGCGGAAGAAGAGGGTCCAGCCGTGCTGCACCTTGTCAGCGTGCTGGACGGCTACGGCCAGCACGCCGCGAGCCACACTCACGGAGTTGACGACGGCACCCTCCACTACGGTGGAACCGTCAGCGGCCGTGCGGCCCTCGGCCGACAGGGTGCTGGAGTAGGTGGGTGCGCCGGAGACATCCAGCGTCATGACGTCGACGGCGCCGGACTGCGCATTGACCACGAACAACTGATTGGTGCTGGGGTCGAAGGCGGGGATCTCGGCGGCGGACGCATCGAAGATGCCGGTGGCGTTGGTGCCAACCGGGGTGAGGCTCAACGCGGGCTCTGCGGGTGCAGCCGCGGCGACGCCGGCGGTGGCGAGCAGCGCGGTGCAGGCCGTGGCGGCGAGCGCGGAGACGAAGCGCTTGGACAGGATCATCGGTTCTCCTGAGAAAGGGGGATCAACGAGGTCAGCCCACCGGATCCCGGTGAACGCCAGCCCCGCCTCAGGTGAACGTCAGTTGAACGTTTCGGGGCACGCCGTCAACGGGAAGGCGCGTGCCGCCTCGTGCGCATGCACACCCGAGGCGCGAACTGCCGCGTCAGCCCACGCCAGCCTGCCCGTGGCCAGCGCGGCGAAGGTGTCGCCGTCGAGTTCAACGACGTTGGGTGGAGTGCCTCTGGTGTGGCGGGGACCAGCATCGAAGCCGATCTGCACCGCCGCGAATGGCGGCACGCGTACCTCGATGCTCGCGCCCGGATGTCGCTTGCCCAGGAGAGTGCAGCCGGCGCGGCAGACCGCGGCCAGGAGGTCGCGGGGGAGCGGCGCCGGATCGGCGGCTGCACGCAAGAGGATCGCGGTGAGGTCAGGGCGTCGTAGCGCCAGCTCGGCGTCGAGCACGGCCAGCCCATCTGAGTCTAGGCGCTCGCGCAGCGCGGCGACGACTCCGGGAGTGGGCTTGAACATGATGGCTCCCCAGACTACCCAGTGCTTGAGTGTTCTCCCAGCGCCCGCACGTGATGTTGCCATTCGATGACCCGCCATCCGGACACGGACTTCCCCAGGGTCACCAGGCCCGTGTTTGCGAGTGGGTACTCCCTCATCCAGCCGCGGCTCAGACCGGTCACGGAGCGAACCCAGATCTGGATCGCGGCCTGGTGGCTCACGATGACCGGATGACGGTGCCCCGCTGCGAGTACTTCCTGGATGGAGGAGTTGAACCGGCTGAAGAAATCCGACCCGGTCTCCCCTGAAGGGAGGCTCCCCACCGGATGGCCTGCGCCCCAAGCGTGGACCACGTTCCAGTAGTGGGACCTTGCTTCGTGATCATCGCGTCCGTGGAGGGATCCGGAGGAAATCTCGTGCACCCCCTCGAGCACTTCGATGGGCACCCCCATGCGCTTCGCGAGAGGGACTGCGGTCTGCTGCGTGCGGAGCATCGTCGAGGCGTACACCGCATCGATGTCCAGCGGTGCAAGACGCATGCTCAGCTCCTGAGCCTGCTGCTGGCCTCTCGCCGTGAGGGGAGGGCCCGGCACATGGGTCTCCAGCGTGTGGGTGCGGTTCTGGGCGATCTCGCCATGCCGGACGAGGGTGAGCTGTTGGGTCGTCATCGTTGATTCCTTTTGCCACGAGCCTTTTGAAGAACGTGTTGCTTCGCCTCAAAAGGTATGTCATACTCGCTTCAGATGCAAAATATCCCACATGCATCTGCAAGAATTTTCACAACGAAGGAGTTGGAGATGTTGATCACCCAAGCCACGGCCCCCAGCCGAGGCGCAACTGCGTCGCCCTTGGCGACCACCGTGAGGGGCGGGGAAAGCTAATGGACTACATCGCCTGGTTCGCCGAGCACTTCATCGGTCTCTTCCGTGCAGCTGGTGAGAGCCTGATGGGCCTCATCACCGGGATTCTCCCGCTGCTCCTCGCTCTGCTCACCGCCATGTACGCGGTCACTGCGTGGATCGGCGAGGAGCGAGTCACCCGAGCCGTGCGCTGGGCCGGAAAGTACGCCGTTACCCGCTACACGATCATGCCGATGCTCGCAGCGATCATGCTGACAAACCCGATGTGTTACACCTTCGGACGCTTCCTCCCGGAGCGGTACAAGCCGGCCTACTACGACTCGACCGCCTCGTTCCTGCACCCGGTCACATCACTCTTGCCGCACGCCAATGCCGGTGAGCTCTTCGTCTGGGCTGGTGTCGCTGCTGGCGTGACGCAGATCGCGCCCGAGAAGTACGCGCGCCTGGCGATCCTCTACTTTCTGGTGGGCATCATCGTCATCCTCATCCGCGGCATCTTCACGCAGTGGCTGACAAGGCTGCTGATCGCCCGAGGCGGCCACCGTGAAACGTTTGCCCGCTTCGACCGGCTCTACGCCGAGGGTCACCTTCAGGGCTCCAAGGCCGAACAGGGGGCAGTGCTATGAGTTTCAAGAGCGTTCGCATCAAGAAGGGCAGCGGTGGCTGGGGCCCAGGCTTCACCCTCACGCCGAGCGATGAGAAGAAGGTTGTGCTGTCTGTTACAGGTGGTGGCATCCACCCAGTGGCGGCGAAGATCGCAGAACTGACCGGAGCTGAGGCCGTGGACGGCTTCCGTAACCACGTCCCTGATGCCGAGGTGCTCTGCGCAGTCATCAACTGTGGTGGCACTGCACGCATCGGCGTCTACCCCAAGAAGAAGATCCCCACCGTCGATGTGCTTCCCGGCGAACCCGGTGGTCCACTGGCCAAATTCATCACTGAGGACGTCTTCGTCTCTGCCGTGGGGCTCAACGACGTCTCTCCGACGGACGAGGCGGCTGCGCCGGCCCCCGAACCGGCAGTCGAGGCACTCTCCTCCGTGGATGCGGCGGCCAAGGCCAAGGCCGATGCTCGCGCCAAGGTCGCGGCCCAGGGCGGTGGCTTCACCGGATTCGTGGTGAAGTTCGGCAATGCCATCGGCTACTTCATCAACAGCCTCCTGACCGCCGGCCGGGAGTCGCTGAAGCTGACGATGAACACCATCCTCCCGTTCATGATCTACGTGTCGCTGCTGATTGGCATCGTGACCTACACAGGGCTCTCGGAATGGCTCGCCAACATCCTCTCGCCGCTGGCGAGCAACCCGTTGGGGCTGATCCTGCTCGGCGTCATCACCGGTCTGCCGTTCCTGTCCCCGATTCTTGGCCCGGGCGGTGCGATCGCACAGGTGGTCGGCGTCCTCATGGGCACGCAGATCGGTGCCGGTGCACTTCCGGTGCAGTACGCGCTGCCCACGCTGTTCGCCATCAACGGCCAGGTGGGGTGTGACTTCATCCCCGTAGGCCTCGCCTTGGCCGAAGCGGAGCCCGAAACCGTCTCGGTGGGCGTCTCCGCGGTCCTGTTCTCCCGTTCGGTGACCTCGCCACTGGCCGTGGTGATCGCCTACCTCGCATCCTTCCTGATCTGACCCACTCGGCAGCACCGTTGCTGTCACTCGAAAGGACTCATCACATGTCTGAAACCATCTGGACCTCCTCGGTCGTCTCCGTCGGTGACGACGCAGCCGACATGTTCGACGGCGGCGTCTACATCCTGTTCGGCGAGCCGTGCCCGCCGGCCCTGGCTGACGTCAGCCTCGTGCACAGCGGACAGCCGGAGGACGCGGTTGCGATCCAGCCCGGCGACCTGTTCTGCATCGGCGACAGCTGCGTCAATGTTCTGGAGGTCGGCGGCCTCGCCAACGAGAACTTCGCCAACCTCGGCCACTTCGTCGTCTACCTCAACGTCGGTGACGACGAACTGCTTCCCGGTGCAGTCAAGGCTGAGGGCGAGCTCGACCTGCCCGTGGCTGGTGCCACCGTTTCGATTCGACGCTGAGGACACCGTCATGCCCGACATCGCCTTTCCCCTGTTCCTGATCAGCGCCCTCGTGCTCGGCATCGCCCTGTCGACATGGCAGGGCAGAGCCTACGGCCGCGAGGTGCGAGAGATGATCCGCCTCAACGCCGGCCGCAAGCTCCATCTCGGTAGCGGCCGCGGCAAGGGACGCCTGCGCGGCGCCGTCGTCCTCCTGCTGATCGATATCGAGGAGGGGGCCGTCGTCGAGGCCCGAACCATGACCGGCATGAGCGTCTTCAGCCGGTTCAAGCGAGCCCCTCATCTCGAGGGCAGTCTGTCGGGCGTGGCAGGCAGGGCAGGGGACAAGCTCCTCCGTCAGGCGGTTGAGCAGGCCCTGGACATGATCCCCAAAGACGCGGCTCTGGCGCAGCGTCCCACCACCCCCCACAACGACTCGGGGCCGCGTCGCATCGTGCGCCGCCGGGCCCTCTCAAACTGAAAGAAGGACACATCATGAGTTACACGAAACGACTGCTCGCCCGTCAGGCGGAGTTGGGGCGGCCTGTCCGCGTCGGCGTCGTCGGAGCTGGTCAGATGGGGCGCGGCCTCATCGCCACCGTTGAACGTGCCAAGGGCATGGAGGTCTCCGTCGTCGCTGAGATCGACACCCAGAAGGGCCTCGACGCCTACCGCAATGCCGGGCGCGCGAACGCCGTCGTGGAGACGGATCTCGAGAAGGCGGCCGCGCTGGTGGAGGCGGGGCAGCCCGTCGTCATCGATGACGGTATGAAGTTGCCCAAGCTGCCCGTCGATGTGGTGCTGGAAGTCTCTGGTGTCCCCGAGATTGCAGCCCAGATTGCCTATTCTGCGCTCACCAGCAACAAGGACGCCGCTCTGATGACGGTGGAGGCTGACGTGACAGTTGGTCTCCTCCTGTCGAGCATCGCCAACTCGGGCAATCAGGTCTACACGATCTGCCGAGGCGACGAACCTGTGGAGTGCCTGAAGCTCATCGAGTACGCCGAGGATCTCGGCCTCACCGTCGTGGCCGCGGGCAAGGGCAAGAACAACCCGAACCGCCCCACCGCCGTGGTTGAGGAACTGATGGAGGAGGCGCAGCGCAAGAACATGAATCCGCGCATTCTCTGCGAGTTCGTTGATGGCACCAAGACGCAGTTGGAGATGGCGTCACTGTCCAACGCAACGGGTTTCCCCGTTGACCAGCAGGGCATGCATGGCACTGCCTGTGACATCGATGAGCTGGCGAAGAAGCTGATCCCCCAGGGGGACGGCGGCATCCTGAAGAACGTGCCTGCCGTGGAGTACACGGTGGAGGGCGATGTCGCCCCCGGCATCTTCGCGGTGGTCAAGTCGGAAAACGACGTGGTCACTGAGGAACTGGACTTCCTCAAGTTCGGCGAGGGCCCGTACTACGCCATCTACCGCCCCTACCACCTAGCCTCCATCGAGGCACATCTGTCGATCGCAGAGGCTGTTCTCGAGCGGAGGGCCGACTTCCAGACCAAGGAGTGGCGCACCGAAGTGGTGGCCAAGGCCAAGTTTGATCAGGAGGCCGGCATCACGTTGGAGGGCATGGGCGGCCGCCACGTGCACGGCTGGGCCGTGGACGCCGACGAGGCTCGTGCGCTCAACGCGATCCCGATCGGCCTGGTGGGCACCTCCAAGCTGGTGCGTGATGTCAAGGCTGGGCAGATCCTGACCTATGACGATGTCGAACTGGACGAGACGCGTCCGCTCGTGGCGATGCGGCGCATGCAGGATGCGCTGGTCGCGTCGGGCGTGCTCTGATTCCGGGTAGGATTGCAGAAAATGCCGGGAATTCTTGAAGGGAGGCGAGCAATGCCTGCGCCCCGCAACGTTGAGGACATGGTCCGAGCAGCACGTATGTACTACTTGGACAACCTTTCACAGACGGCGGTGGCAAAGGAACTGCACCTCTCCACTTCCACCGTCTCGCGCATTCTCGCTGCCGCTCGGGAACAGGGCATCGTGGAGATTCGCATCCATGACCCGGGCCTGCTCGCGCATGTACCTGAGTTGGAGGAGCGCATCTCCTCTGCTTTCCATGTGTCGTCAGCGACCGTTGTTCCCCGGCCACGGGGGAGGGCGCCAGTGGATGTCGTGGCGGCTGCCGCAGCTCGATGCTTCGAACAGCGTGCCGCCCAGTTGACCACCTTTGGGCTGAGTTGGGGCGTGACCATCGACAAGTTCGTCGAGGAATGCCACGTTGAGCCCATCAAGACCGGTTTGACCATCTGTCCGCTCGTCGGGGGTCTGCCCGCTGAGGCTGGCCCGGCTGGCAACACGTCCCTGGACGTGCTGGCGATGAAATCTGGGGCCCGGGCACTTCGTTTCGACGCCCCCTCGGTCGTGGAGTCCCCGCTCACCTGGGCGGCGCTCAACAGCGAGTCGACGATCACTCAGGCCGTGCAGCGCGCAGCCAGCGTAGAGATGGCGTTCGTGGGAATCGGTTCGTATGGCTTCCACAACTCGAATCGGGTCGTCAACGCCATGCAGTTGAGTGACGCAGAGTTCGCCCAGTTGTCGGCCCAGCGCCCAACCGGCGACATCTGCGGTCGCTTCTTCGATATCAATGGAGAGCCGCTGGGCCTGCCCACGTCCGAACGGATCATCGGCATTTCCATGGATCAACTCCGAGCCATCCCCGACGCCGTCGGCTTGGCCGCTGGCGTCGAGAAGGCGCCCGGTGTCGTCGGCGCTCTGCGCACCGGCGCCCTGGACTCCATCATCCTGGATGAGGATCTGGCCCGTGCCGTCCTCAACCTCGCTGGCGTCGAGTAACTCTCACGCCCTCCACCCTCACTGACAACCCCATCGGGGTGCTTCAGCATGCCCCCATATCGCTTCAGGAGCTACACATGTTCACACGTCAAGCAACCATCGCCTCGTCTGTGGGCCTCCACGCCCGCCCGGCCAACATCTTCATCAAGGCGGTCGCCGCCACCGGCGTCCCGGTCACCATCGCTAAGGTGGGCGGTGCACCTGTCGATGCGCGCAGCCTTCTTCTGGTCATGACCCAGGGCATCAAGAACGGAGACGTCGTCACCTTGGCTGCCGAGGGTGAGGGAGCTGAGGCTGCCCTCGACTCCCTCGTCGAACTCCTCGAGACGGACCTTGATGAGTTGCCATGACAGGTGACCAGAACTCCCGGATCCTCGCCGGCATCGGCGTGAGCCCCGGCGTCGCCATTGCCCCCGCGGTGATCGTCGCCCCCGCCATGCGTGCACCCGCAGATGAGCCTCGCACCACAGACGTGGAGGAGGAGCAGGCTCGGGTCCGCGCTGTCTTCGCGCAGGTGCAATCCGACTTTGAGCAGCGCGCAGAGAAGGCCGACGAGCATGCCCGCCCCATCCTTGAGGCCGCTGCTTCCATGGCCAGCGATCCCGGCCTCCACGCCGCCGTCGACGTTGAACTGGCCGGAGGCAAAGGCCCGGCCAACGCCGTCGCCGCGGCCGTTGAGGGATACGCAGCGTTGCTGCGTGAATTGGGCGGGTACATGGCCGAGCGGGTCGCCGACCTTGAGGACGTGAGGGACCGCGCAGTGGCCCGCATCCTCGGCGTAGCTGAACCAGGCGTGCCGGAGTTGCACGAACCCAGCATCCTCATTGCCCATGATCTCGCGCCTTCTGAGACCGCCACGCTCAAGCCCGGGACGTGCCTCGGTATCGTCACAGCTGCTGGCGGACCAACCAGCCACACGGCCATTCTGGCCGCACAGTTGGGCATTCCCGCAGTCGTTCAGGTGCCGAACAGCCTGAGCGTTTCGGCTGGCACTCTCGTCGCGGTCGACGGAGGTGCTGGCGAAGTCATCGTGAACCCGACCTCTGCCGAGACAGACGGCCTTCTGGAACGGAAGCGCCGTCGGGACACCGTCTTGGCAGGTGGATTCGGCCCGGGCCGCACTAGCGACGGCCATCCCGTGCCTCTCCTGGCCAACATCGGAACGCTGGACGATGCGAGGCGAGCATCGGCTCAGGGCGTGGAAGGTGTCGGCCTGTTCCGGACCGAGTTCCTCTTCCTCGATCGGGAGAAGATGCCATCGGTGGAGGAGCAGACGCAGGTTTACAGCGAGGTGTTTGAGGAGTTTCCGGGCAAGCGCGTGGTCGTCCGCACGCTGGATGCCGGTGCTGACAAGCCGCTGCAGTTCGCGGACCTGGGTGCCGAAGAGAACCCTGCCCTGGGCCGACGAGGGCTCCGCCTCTCCATGGCGCGCCCTGAACTCCTCGACGCACAACTGGAGGCATTGGCCGCAGCTCGAAGCCAGAGTGCCGCCGATGTGCGGGTCATGGCACCCATGGTCGCCACCCTCGAGGAGGCCCGGTGGTTCGTGGAGCGGGTCCGAGCGGCTGGCCTGCCGTCGGCTGGTGTGATGATCGAGGTGCCTGCGGCTGCGCTGAGGAGTCAGAGCATCCTGCAGGACGCAGATTTTGCATCCCTTGGCACCAACGATCTGTCGCAGTACACGATGGCTGCGGACCGGATGCAGGGGGAGTTGGCGGCGCTGCTGAACCCCTGGGAGCCAGCCGTTCTCGACGTGGTCGCCGCTGCGTGTGCAGGCGGTGCCGCGACGGGCAAGCCGGTTGGTGTCTGCGGGGAGGCCGGGGGCGACCCGCTGCTGGCCCTGGTACTGGTGGGGCTGGGCGTATCGTCGTTGTCCATGGCTACCGGCCGGGTTCCTGCCGTGTGGTCATCCCTTCGGCACCACTCGCTGTCCCATTGCCAGCGACTGGCAGCTGCGGCGAGGGCAGCCGACACCGCTGAGGGTGCTCGGGCGGCCGCCTTGGCACTGGCAGATGAGGCTGTTCACGACCTGATCTAGCTACGCTGGGGCAATGGGCAGGTACCAGTCCCCGGTGGGGGAGTTCGCGCGGCGGGGCTTCGGCTCCGCCAGCGGTGCCGCGCGGGTCTGGGAGCGATGGGCCAGCAGGCTCGGCGAAGAGCCCGCCGTCGACCTGGCGCTCTTCGAGCCGGTCGCAGACCGCGACCTCGCCTTCGACTCCCTGGAGCGGCTCGAAGCAGCCGCCCCGGAGCTATTCCGGGAGATCGCTGCCGACGAGGGGTGGCTGCGCCGTCTGCTGCTCGTGCTCGGCGGCTCCAGCGTGCTGGCCCAGACGCTCGTGCGGCACCCGGCCGAGGCCCGCATCCTGGCCGTGGAGCCGCAGGAGCGCGGGTTGGAGGGCTGGCGCGAGTTCTTCCACCACCGCATCCACCTCGACGGCGAGGTCGCCCACCAGAGCGCGGATGAGCTCCGGCTTGCCAACCGGGTGGCGCTCATCGAGATCGCTGCCCGCGACCTCTCGGCGCCGGCGCCCGAAGAGCTCGTCCACGAGATCGCCGCCGAACTCTCCCACGTCGCGGATGTGGTGCTGGACCTCTCCCTCGCCTTCGCGCGCGCCGAGGTGCCCGGCTGGGAGAAGGCGCGGGTCGCCGTGCTGGCCATGGGCAAGACCGGCGCCGAGGAGCTCAACTACATCTCGGATGTCGACGTGCTCTACGTCGCCGAGCCGGTGGAGGGGGTCTCCGCCGACGAGGCGGTTGCGGTCGCCGGCCGGCTCGCGGCGGCGCAAGCCCGGATCTGCTCCACGCACACCGCGGAGGGCAGCATCTGGCAGGTCGACGCCGGGTTGCGGCCGGAGGGCAAGGCCGGGCCGCTGGCGCGCACGCTCGCCAGCTACCGCGCCTACTACGCGAAGTGGGCCAAGAACTGGGAGTTCCAGGCCATGCTCAAGGCGCGCCCAGCCGCAGGCGATCTCGAGCTGGGTCAAGCCTTCGTCGACATGGTGTGGCCGCTGGTGTGGCAGGCGGGGGAGCGGCCAGAGTTCCTGCCGGAGGTGCGCGCCATGCGTGACCGGGTGATCTCGCTGATCCCGGCCAAGCAGGAGGATCGGGAGATCAAGCTCGGCTCCGGTGGGCTGCGCGACACCGAGTTCTCCGTCCAACTCCTGCAACTGGTACACGGCCGGGCTGACGAGCGCATCCGCACCCGCGGCACCCTCGATGGCCTTGCAGCACTGGTGGGCAACGGCTACATCGGGCGCGCAGACGGTGCCGAGCTCGGCCGCGCCTACCGCTTCCAGCGGGTGCTCGAACACCGCATCCAGTTGCGCCGCCTGCGCCGCACCCACCTCCTGCCGGAAGATGGCGATGCGCTCACCCAAGTCGCCCGCTCCATGGGTGGGATGGCGGCAGACGATCTCGCCCGAAAGTGGCGCGATTCCGCCCGCCGCGTGCGTCGCCTGCAGCAACGCATCTTCTTCTCGCCGCTGCTCGACGCCGTCACCCAGGTGCGCACGGATGAGCTCCAGCTCAGCACGGAGGCCGCCAAGACCCGCATGCGTGCACTGGGCTTCGCCGATCCGGCCTCTGGCCTGGCACACATCCGGGCGCTCACCTCGGGCAGCGACCGCGGCGCCGAGATCCAACGCCAACTCCTGCCGGCCATGCTCCAGTGGTTTGCCGATGGCCCCAATCCGGATTTCGGGTTGTTGGCCTTTCGGCAGCTGTCGGAGGCGCTCGGCAAGACCGCTTGGTACCTGCGGGCGCTCCGCGACGAGGGGTACATGGCCCAACGCCTCGCCCGGGTGTGCTCCTCCAGTCGCTACGTGGTTGACCTGCTGAAGCGCGCCCCGGAACACATCCGGATGTTGGCAGATACGGATGACCTGCGCCCACGCTCCGTCGAGGAGCTCACCGACGCCATGGCTCAGGCCGTGGCCCGGTACGACGACTTGGACCGTGCCGTCGCATCGATTCGGGCGCTGCGGCGTGCGGAGCTGTGCCGGATCGCGCTCAGCGATGTGCTGGGGCATGCGGATCTCGCGGCGGTGGGCATTGCCTTGAGCGACCTTGCCTCCGCCACCGTTGAGGCCGGGCTGCAGCTGGCGCGTCGCGAGATCGATGCCCCGCCCATCGGTGTCATCGCGCTTGGCCGTTGGGGCGGCCACGAGATGAGCTACGCCTCGGATGCGGATTGCATGTTCGTGGTGCCGAATGGCACGGAGGGTGATGGCTTGAGCCGCGCCACAGAGCTCATCCGACGGGCGGCTGACCTGATCGGCAAGCCGGGCCCAGATCCCGCACTCGTGATAGACACCGACCTGCGCCCAGAAGGCAAGGGCGGCCCGCAGGTGCGCACCGTCGCGTCCTACGCGTCCTACTACGAGAAGTGGGCCGCCACGTGGGAGGCGCAGATGCTGTTGCGTGCCCGGCACGGGGCTGGCGATCGTCAGCTTGTCGACGACGTGCTCGCCCGAGCCGACACCTTCCGCTACCCGGAAGGTGGGCTGACGCGGGCTCAGGTGGGGGAGATTCGCAAGCTCAAGTCTCGGATGGAGACCGAGCGGATCCCGCGGGGCGTTCCCCGCGAACGCCACCTCAAGCTCGGCCCTGGTGGCTTGTCAGATGTGGAATGGACGGCCCAGCTCCTGCAGTTGCAGCATGGGCACGAGCATCCGGGGCTGCGCACCACGTCCACACTCGACGCCCTTGCTCTGTGCGCCAGGCTGGGCCTGCTCTCCGAGACCCAATCGAACCAGTTGGCAGCGGCTTGGCACAGGGCCAGCATGTTGCGCGACGCCATCATGCTGGTGCGTGGGCGCGCAGGCGATTCGCTGCCCTCGGACACGAGGGAACTGGGTTCCATGGCGCTGCTGTTGGGCTACCGGGCGGGGGAGGCCTCACGCCTCATGGACGACACCCGCAGGCTCCTGCGCAGAGCTGCGGGTGTCGTCGACGAGGTGTTCTGGAAGGCGTAGGCGTCAGGCCTCCATGCGGGCCAGGTGGCGCTCGTAGCTGCGGGCGCCCAACTCACCGAAGATGCGGTTGATGGCGTAGAAGATCACGAACGTGATCACCAACTCCACCACGGCGCCCACCGCGAGGAGCGCGGGGCCGCTCAGCGGCAGTCCATCGAAGACGGTGAGGTCGCCAATGAGGAAGGCGCCCACAGTGAGGGCAGTCATGGCGCCAGCCAATAGCGCGGCGTCGATGAGGTGCCAACGCTTGCGGGTGGCCTTCTCGCCTGCCGAGTCGCCCGTGGGGAGCTCCTGGCCCAGCAGCGTGCGCGGGGCCTCCTTCCCCATCAGGCGGTACATGAGGTAGAACACGCCCCAGGCGCCGATGGCCAGCAGGATGCCCCAGGGCTGGGTGATGTCCTTGTGGGAGACGTAATCCCACACCGCGAAGCCCAGGCCCACGAGGCCGATGATGAAGAGGGTGATGAGGGCAGCGCCGCCGGCCTTGGCAAGTTGACGTTCGTCCATGTCAGTTGGTGCTTTCTTTCCAGAAGAGGGAATTGAGGTCTGTGTGAAGTGCGTGACAGATGTCCAGGCACAGGTTGATGGTGGGGTTGTGGGAGCCGGCTTCGATCGTCGAGATCGTCTGCCTGGTGACTCCTACTGCTGCGGCAAGGTCTGCCTGGGTGAGCCCAAGAGCGGCTCGTGCGGCTTTCATCCGGTGGTTCGGTTCATCTCGTCGTGGCGCCATATGTCAAATATAGCCGACACGATGTCGGGTATGCAAGACATTGCGTCGGGTATTTTTGACGTTCGCTCAGGGCTGGCCCAAGGGCAGGCTCAGTCCGATGCTGGTGGTGTAGTCTGGCGCCAACGTGTTCCGGGGTCGGTGAAAGTCCGAACCGGCGGTGATAGTCCGCGACCTTCAGGCGCAAGCCGGGAGTTGATTCGGTGAAATTCCGAGACCGACAGTCAGAGTCTGGATGGGAGGAACTCGTCGCCGCTGGCGTACTGTCGTACGTCCATGTGGCGCGTGCCCCGGGCCTGGAGAAGGAGTGACGGGGCAGATGACCACCACTGAAAGGCGCAGGGCGCGCACGCTGGCGCACCTTGGTCTGTGGTCTGCCTTCCCCGCGCGCACCAGGCCCACCAAGGGTCGCTGGGTCCCCGCCGCCATCGCGTTCACCCTCGCGGTGCTCGTGTGGTGGGCGGTGACCGCCAGCGGCCTCATCGCACCGCTGTATCTGCCAGGCCCGGGCGACGTCGTCGCTCGCTTGGCCTCGCAGGCGCAGCTGGGAATTGCCTGGCGATACCTGTCGCCCACGCTGACCGCGGCCCTTCTGGGCGTCGCGTTCGCCATCCTGGCGGCCATCCCGCTCGGGGTGATCATCACGCATTCCCGGTTGCTGGCAGCGGTGATGGAGCCCGTCGTCGCCATCACGCAGACAGTGCCGCTGGTTGCCACCGCGCCGCTGCTCGTGCTCTGGATCGGCTACGGCACCATCCCGATCGCCTTGCTGTGCGCGATCGTGGCGTTCTTTCCCATGGTCACCACCACCATCGTCGGATTCCGGTCCCTCGACATGCGTGTGGTGGAAAACGCCCTCCTCGACGGCGCCAACGCCTGGCAGCGCCTCGTCCACATCGAGGGGCCCATGGCGGCCCCTGCGGTGCTGGCCGGGGTGCGCGGCGGCGTGGTGCTCGCCATGACCGGTGCGGTCGTCGGCGAGCTCGTCATGGGAGGGGCCGGGCTCGGCACCCTGCTCACGTTGTCCCGCGAGGCCGCAGACACCACCGGCGTGTTCGCCGTGGTGGTCTGGATCAGCCTCGCAGCAATGGTCCTGTACGGCGTCATCCAACTCCTGGAGCGCGCGGCAGTGGCCCGTCTTCAAGGAGAGTCAACATGATCAGTCGTCGCAGCATCCTGCTGGGAACCCTCGCCGTCGGCGCCGCAGCCGGGTTGGCCGCGTGTGGCAAGCCGCAACCAGAGGCGGTGGCCGACGGCAAGCTCACCGTGGGCCTCACGTTCATCCCCAATGTGCAGTTCAGCCCCTTCTACGTGGGCGTCAAGGAGGGCCTCTTCGCCAAGCACGGCCTCGACGTGACCCTGCGCCATCACGGCCAGCAGGAAGACCTGTGGGGAGCCGTGCTGGGTGGCCAGGAGGACATCGTGTTCGCCTCCGCTGACGAGGCGATGGTCGCCAAGGCGGGCGGCCAGGATCTTCGGGCCTTTGCCACCGCGTATCAGACCTACGCTCTCAACGTGATGGGCGGCGAACCTGCCGCGCTCGGCGCCAACCCCGGCCTCGACGTGCTCAAGGGTGCCACCCTGGGCATCCCCGGGCACTTCGGCTCCAGCTACTACGCCGCGCTCTGCGCCATCCATGAGGCCGGCCTCACCGAGGCGGACGTGGAGCTGGTGGACATCGGCTTCACCACCCTCTCGGCGCTCGCGGCAAAGCAGGTGGAGTACGCCATGGGCTTCGTCAACAACGAAGGCGTGCAGCTCAAGAACCAGAACATCGCCTCAGTGTCCATCCCGGTCTTCGACCCCGCCAGCCCCCGGCTGGTGGGCCCCAGCCTCATCGCGCCCGGCACCAAGGTGCCCGAGGACGTGCTGAAGGCTGTCGCGCTCGGCATGCAGGAGGCCGAGGAGGCCATCGTCGCTGACCCCGCCGTCGCATTGGATGCCACGGCAGAGCACGTGCCGGCCATGGCGGAGAAGGAGCAGCGCGCCACGGCCGAGCTGGTGCTTGCCGCCACGAGCGACCTCTGGAAGCGCGACGGTGAGGTCACCGTCGCCATCGACACCGCGGCGTTCGAGCGGATGGGGGAGTTCCTGCTGCAGGCGGGCATCATCGACGCCGTGCCCGCAGATCCGTACCTCACGGTTCTGTGAGCCACGAGGGGTTATGCTCCCGGCATGCCACGCATCGAACTGACGGATCACCAACTGCCTGAGCAGGATGAGCTGGTCGCCCTCTACGAGAGCGTGGAGTGGAGCGCCTACACCAAGGATCCGGAGCGCCTGTACGCCGCGGTCAACCGCTCGCTGCGCGTCGTGTGCGCCCGCGAGGACGGCAAGCTCGTAGGCCTCGCGCGCGTGGTTGGCGACGGGTTGACGATCGTCTACCTGCAGGACATCCTCGTCCACCCGTCACACCAGCGCAGGGCCGTGGGTCGACGGCTGATGCAGGCTGTGCTCGAGCCCTTCGCCGACGTGCGCCAGCAGGTGCTGATCACCGACGACGAGGAGCGTCAGCGCCTCTTCTACGAGTCGATGGGCTTCACGGAGATCCGCGACATGCAGCACCCCATCCGGGCCTTCGTGCGCTTCTCCTGAGGGCAGCGAAAGGGGCGGACCGCCATTGGCGGTCCGCCCCTTTGCGACTGTCAGGAATCAGAAGTTCGCGCGGGCGCGAACCTTGTCCTCGATGCGCTGGCCGATGTTCTCATCCACGTTCTTCCAGTACTGGAAGGCACGTGCCTGAACCCGCTCGTCGATGCCCGCCAGGGCACCGGAGACGGTCTCGACGAAGCGGTCACGCTGGGCATCGTCGAACACCTCGCGCACGAGCGTGCCAGCCTGGCCGAAGTCGTCGTCCTCAGCGTGCTTGGTGATGGCCGCGCGCACCAGGGCGCCGTCGGCCTCCCAGCCTGCCTCGTCCACAACCTCGACGTCCGTGTAGTCGCGGCCGAACGAGTTGAACGTGTGCACGGGGGCAGCGCCGGTGTGCAGGTACTGCATGTGGCCCTGGTCCGCGTAGTTGTTCGTCTGCGTGATGGGCTGGTTCACCGGGAGCTGATGGAAGTTCGCGCCGATGCGGGCCCGCTGAGCATCCGGGTAGGCGAACACGCGGGCCACCAGCATCTTGTCCGGCGAGATGCCGGTGCCCGGGATGAAGTTCGACGGCGAGAACGCCGACTGCTCGATCTGGGCGTAGAAGTTGGTGGGGTTCTCGTTGAGCTCCATCACACCCACCTCAATCAGCGGGTAGTCCTTGTGGGACCAGGTCTTGGTGAGGTCGAACGGGTTGAAGCGGTAGGTCTTCGCGTCCTCATAGGGCATGACCTGCATGTGCAGGGTCCACGACGGGAACTCGCCGCGCTCGATGGCCTCGAAGAGGTCCTGACGGTGGTGATCCGCGTTCTCGCCTGCAAGGCGTGCGGCTTCCTCGTTGGTGAGGTTCTTCTCGCCCTGGTTGGTGCGCCAGTGGTACTTCACCCAGAACTTCTCGCCCTCGCCGTTGACCCACATGTAGGTGTGCGAGGAGAAGCCGTGCATGTGACGCCAAGTGGCGGGGAGGCCGCGGTCACCCATGAGGTAGGTCACCTGGTGTGCGGATTCGGGGGAGTTGGTCCAGAAGTCCCACTGCATGGAGCCGTCGCGGAGGCCGGAGGAAGGCAGACGCTTCTGCGAACGGATGAAGTTGGGGAACTTCAGCGGATCCTTCACGAAGAAGATGGGGGTGTTGTTGCCCACGATGTCGAGGTTGCCCTCAGTGGAGTAGAAGCGCACGGAGAAACCGCGCACATCGCGCCACGTATCAGGGGAGCCCTGCTCGCCGGCGACGGTGGAGAAGCGCACCAGCATGCGGGTCTCGGCACCCTGCTGGAACGGAGCGGCCTTGGTGTACTGGGACACGTCCTGGGTCACCTTGAAGGTGCCGAAGGCGCCGGAGCCCTTGGCGTGGGGGCTGCGCTCCGGGACGCGCTCGCGGTTGAAGTGCGCGAGCTGCTCAACCAGGTGGACATCGTGGAGGACGATGGGGCCGTCGTTGCCGACGGTCAGCGAATGGGCATCCGACTCTGCGGGTGCGCCGTTGAGGCGGGTGGACGGGCCGTTGGGCTGGTACTCGCCCGACTGGTTGAACTGGGTCATGGCTTCCTCTCGTGACAGTTCGCACACAATCCCCAGTAGATGACCTCGGCTTCCTGGATACGGAACCCGTGATCGTCCACTGCGGAAATACAGGGGGCCTCGCCGACGGCGCACTCCACGTCGTGCATCTGGCCGCATGAACGGCAGATGAGGTG
Organism: Propionibacteriaceae bacterium; assembly: GCA_030538315.1. GTDB lineage: Bacteria > Actinomycetota > Actinomycetes > Propionibacteriales > Propionibacteriaceae > Arachnia. Next base: position 3,805 of record JAUNUF010000018.1, on the reverse strand, counting down.
GTGGTGGTTGTCTCCGGTCTCCAGCTCATAGCGTGGCGGTTGCCCAGCGGGCTCGACGCGCCTGATGAGGCCGTGGGAGTGGAGGGTGGCGAGGTTGTCATAGACCGCCTGGACCGACGCGCTGCCGGTGCGCTCGCGCACCGCTTCAGTCACATCCGAGACGCCCAGATGAGGGCGTCCGTCCAGGGAATCCAAGACTGCGACGCGGCCCGCTGTGACGCGCAGGCCGGCGTCCTTCAGCGTGGTGGGCCAGTCGTGCATGGAAGCCACCATACCAGCACTATCTGGAATCTTTCCAGAAATAGAAAAACTCTGGATAGTGCCTTGTCAGATGGTGACCAGGGTGCGACCGTGGCGCTTGCCAGCCATCATTTCCTCGGCTGCGCCGTGCAGCTCGTCGAGGGTCACGCGCTGGGTCATCTCGTCGAGCTTCCCGAGGTCGAGGCCGCGGGCGAGAATCCGCCAGGCATCTGCTCTGTCGTCCAGCGAGGCCCACACCGAGTCGATCCCCGCCAGCGTCACCCCGCGCAGGATGAAGGGCATGACGGTCGACGGCAGCTCGTGCGAGCCGGCCAGGCCGCAGGCGGCCACCACGCCGTCCTTCTTCGTCTGGGCGATCGCGTTGGCGAGCGTCACGCCGCCGACGGAATCCACCACTGCCGAGTAGATGGCCTTCTGCAGGGGGCGGCCAGCTTCCTCGAGGGTGCTGCGGTCGATGATCTCGTCCGCGCCGAGGCCACGCAGGAACTCGCCGAGCTCGTCCACGCGGCCCGTCGTGGCGTAGACGACGTAGCCGGCGTTGGACAGCAGCTGCACTGCGGTGGAGCCCACGCCGCCGGTGGCGCCCGTGACCAGCACGGGGCCGTCCTCGGGCATGATGTTCTCGCTCAGGATCCGCAGCACGGCTAGAGCCGCCGTATAGCCGGCGGTGCCGAGCGCGGCGGCCTGCTCGGGGGAGAGGCCCTCGGGGAGGGTCACGGCGTACTCGCTGCTGATGCGGGCGCGGGTGGCGTACCCGCCGTGCTCCGTCTCGGAGAGGCCTGCGCCGTTGAGCATCACCCAGTCACCGGGCGCGAAGCGCGGGCTGTCCGACTCGGCGATGGTGCCCACCAAGTCGATGCCCGCGACCAGCGGGTGCTTGCGCACCACGCCCGGCCGCCCGGTGAGCGCCATGGCGTCCTTGTAGTTGAGATCCGAGAACCTCACATCGACGACGAGCCCGCCGTCGCCGTCGAGGAACTCCTCGCCCACCTCCTCGACTGCTGAGCCGGACTCACGAACCACGATTGCGCGCACCATGGTGATCACCCTACGTGCACGCGGGCGTTGCGGAAGAGCCGCAGCCAGCCGGTGGGGGCGTCGAGCGGGCCGCCCGGCCAGCTCAGTTGGGCCCCGCGGATCACGCGATCCGGGTTGGGGATCAGCGCGGTGAAGCGGCCGTCCGTGGTGGTCACGCCAGCCAGGCCCTCGGCCGACCCAGTGGGGTTGGCCGGGTACGCCTCGGTGACCGCGCCGTCGTTGCCGACGAAGCGCAGCGCAGCGTTGACCGATGCCGCGTCGCCCTGGGTGGCGAAATCCGCCCAGCCCTCCGCTGTCGAGACGACGACGGGCAGGCGGGAGCCAGCCATGCCGGCCAGGAACAGCGACGGCGAATCCGCCACCTCCACCATCGAGAGGCGGCCCTCGAACTGCCCTGAGACGTTGTGGGTGAAGCGCGGCCACGCGTCGGCACCCGGGATCAGTTCGGCCAAGGCCGTGAACAGGTGGGCGCCGTTGTTGAGGCCCAAGCCAAAGGTGTCGCCGCGCTGGAAGAACTCACCCAGCGCCTCCTTGAGGGCGGGGGTGCGCAGGATTGATTGGGTCCAGCCCACGCCGGCGCCCAGCACGTCGCCGAAGGAGGCAGCGCCGGAGGCCACGAGGCCCACCACGTCCGTCAGGTCGAAGCGTCCGTTCTGCAGGTCGGTCATGTGCACGTCATAGACGTCGAAGCCCGCCCGGTCCAGCGCGAAGGCCGTCTCGGCCTGGCTGGTCACGCCCTGTTCGCGCACCATCGCAACCTTTGGGCGCGCACCCCGGTTAATGAACGGGGCAGCCACGTCCTCGGACGCGTCGAAGGTGAGGTGGGTGTGTAGGCCCGGGTCGTCGTCGGCGGCGAATCCTGCATGCTCCTCATCGGCCGTTGCGGGGTTGGCGCTCAGGGCGGCCAGGCGCCATGAGAGGTCGTCCCAGGCCTGGCCGAGGCTGCGCAGGCTCTCGTTGAGCACCTCGTTGCTGGCCACCTGGACCACCACGCGGCGATCCGCGCGGGTGGCGCCCACCCTGCTGACCAGCCCATTCAGGCCGTGCTCGGCGAGCAGTGCTTCGGCGCGCTCCACATCTGCGGTGTCGACGGCCAGTACTGCGCCCAGCTCCTCCGTGAACAGTGCGGCCACGGAGGGCGAGTCGAGGTCGAGGCCCACCGCGCCTGCCAGGCCCATCTCCACGGCGGCGGCCCAGAGCCCGCCGTCGGAACGGTCGTGGTAGGCGGCAAGAAGGCCGGCGTCGCGCAGTGCGTTGACGCCGTCGACCAGGGCCACCAACCGTGACGGGTCATCCAGATCCGGCACGCGGCCGCCGAACTCGCCGGTGACCTGCGCCAGCATCGAGCCGCCCAAGCGGTTGGCGCCGGCCCCGAGATCCACCAACAGCAGCGTCTGGTTTGCGCCAGCCTGCGGGGTCAGGGTGCCGGTGACGTCCTCGAGCGAGGCGAAGGCGGAGACCACCAGGGAGACCGGGGAGGTGACCTGGCGAGACTCGCCGTTCTCGTCGCTCCACTTGGTGCGCATGGACAGGGAGTCCTTGCCGACGGGCACGCTCACGCCCAGTGCCGGGCAGAGCTCCATGGCGACGGCGTGCACGGTGTCGTACAGGGCCGCGTCCTCGCCTGGCTCGCCGCAAGCGGCCATCCAGTTGCAGGACAGCTTCACGCGGTTGAGCGTGATGGGGGCGGCCAGCAGGTTGGTGATGGCTTCGGCCACAGCCATGCGGCCCGAGGCCGGGGCGTCCACCGACGCGAGCGGCGTGCGCTCGCCGGAGCTCATCGCCTGGCCGGCGAGGCCCAGATGATCAGTCAGCGTCACGGCCACGTCTGCCACGGGTACCTGCCAGGGCCCAACCATCTGGTCTCGGTGCGTGAGGCCGCCGGCGGTGCGGTCCGCGCCGGTGGCGAAGAAGCGCTTGGAGGCGACACTCGGGTGCCTCAGCACCGCGTAGGCAGCGTCGCGGAGGGCGGAGGCATCGTCGAAGCGGGCCGTGTCGAGTTCCTCGGTGGTGCGCTCGATGCGGGTGACGTCGCGGGTCATCTTGGGCGCCTTGCCCAGCAGCACCTCCAGCGGCATGTCGACGGCGGGGTCCTCGCCCGGCCCGTTCTCCACCGCGCCGTCAGCCACCACCAGCTGCCCGTCGTCGACGGCGACGCCCAGCACGTGGAAGAGCGCGCGCTCGCGGGCGCAGATCGCGGTGAACTGCTCGAGCGATTCCGGTGCGATGGCCAGCACGTAGCGCTCCTGGCTCTCGTTGGACCAGATCTCCTTTGGGGCCAAGCCGGGATCTGCCAAGGGCACGGCGTCGAGGTCGAAGCGGGCGCCCATGCCGGCGTCGTGCACCAGTTCTGGGAAGGCGTTGGAGAGGCCGCCGGCGCCGATGTCGTGGATGGCCAGGATGGGGTTGGCCTCGCCCAGCGCGGTGCAGGCGTCGATCACCATCTGGACGCGGCGCTCCATGTCTGGGTTGCTGCGCTGCACGGAGTCGAAGTCGAGCTCCGCCG